>JBJOQF010000127.1:0-5030 GCA_046050185.1 Bacteroidota bacterium | reverse complement strand
GCAATATAAATTTTTTTTAACAAAACATTAGTATTTAGTTTAATTTTTTATAAATATTTATAGAAATTTTAATAATAATTAATAAAATTCTTATTTCAATAAATTGTTTTAAAGAATAGTATTGAATTGATAAAAAAAGTAAAAAACTAGAATGCAATACATAAATGTATTGATTATGCCATCAAACATTTATTAAATCTTATATTTGCAAACTTTTAAAGTTAATTCTAAACCTTTTAGCAGGAGACTGCTATAAGTAAACAAAAATATCATGAAGAATGGCGTTGCCATATTTCATTAAAAAACAAATATTATCTACACATGAAAGCAGGAATTGTAGGATTACCTAATGTTGGAAAATCAACATTATTCAATTGTTTATCAAATGCAAAAGCGCAAAGTGCTAATTTTCCTTTTTGTACTATCGAACCAAATATAGGTGTTGTAAATGTACCAGATCCAAGAATTGAAAAATTGGAAGAATTGGTAAAACCAGAACGGGTGCAAATGGCAACTGTTGATATAGTTGATATTGCAGGATTGGTAAAAGGAGCAAGTAAAGGAGAAGGTTTAGGGAATCAGTTTCTTGGAAATATCAGAGAATGTAATGCTATTATTCACGTTTTACGTTGTTTTGACAATGATAATATTGTTCATGTTGACGGAAATGTAAATCCAATTCGTGATAAAGAAACGATTGATATCGAATTGCAGTTGAAAGATTTGGAGAATGTTGAGAAACGTCTGGAAAAAGTAAATCGTGCTGCTAAAACAGGTAATAAAGAGGCGCAAACTGAAAAAGCACTTTTAGATAGAATTAGAGAAACTTTGCTACAAGCAAAATCTGCAAGAACTATAACTCCACAAAATAATGACGAAGAAGTTTTGATGGAAGGTTTTCAGTTGATTACAGCAAAACCAGTATTATATGTTTGTAATGTTGATGAAAATTCAGCAGTTAACGGGAATAAATATGTAGATCAAGTTCGTGAGTTGGTTAAAGATGAAGATGCTGAAGTTATTGTGCTTTCTGTAGGTGCTGAAGCTGATATTACTGAATTGGAAAGCTATGAAGAACGTCAGGTTTTCTTAGAAGATATGGGATTGCAAGAGCCAGGTGCATCAGTATTGATTCGTGCTGCTTACAAATTATTGAAACAACAAACCTATTTTACGGCGGGAGTTAAAGAAGTTCGTGCTTGGACTATAAATATTGGAGCAACTGCACCACAAGCAGCAGGAGTAATTCATACTGATTTCGAAAAAGGGTTCATCCGTGCCGAAGTTATTGCTTATGAGGATTTTGTTCATTATGGTTCAGAAGCAAAATCTAAAGAAGCAGGGAAATTTAAAGTAGAAGGAAAAGAATACATTGTAAAAGATGGTGATGTAATGCATTTTAGATTTAATGTATAAATAAATTTAATATATTCATTGGATTTAATTGCCAAGTATAAAAAACTATAAAATTATTTTTATAGTTTTTTTTTGTTTGTAAGGGAATTTTTCGTTTATTTATATGATATCAATCGTAAATCTCTAACTTTATGAAACTTGAACAAATTATCATTAATGATAAAAAAGATACTGAAGTTGTTTTTTCTACTTCTGGTTTTAGCTCAAAAGAAGCAAATCTTGTTTTAGCTTTTGGCGAAAGGGTTTTTTTAGAAAAAGTATTACCATATAAAAAGATAAAAGATTTATACCCCAAAGCAGATATTGTTATTTGTTCTACTTCTGGGCAAATTTCGAATACTAGTTTAATTGAAAATAATATTGTAGCTACAGCAATAGATTTTGAAAAAACAGCGATAAAAGTTTCTGAAATTGATATTCTGAATAATTCGGATATTCAGGAATTAGGGAATATAATTAAAAAAGACTTTTTTAGAGAAGGCTTAAAATCAATATTTATTCTTTCGGAAGGTACTTTTGTTAATGGGACTGAACTTATTAACGAATTGATAAAACAAACAAAGGAGACTGTTCCTATTTTTGGTGGACTTGCTGGAGATGAATATAAATTCGAAAAAACAATTGTAGGTTTAAACGGCGATGCCACTCAAGGTAAAATTGTTGCTATAGGTTTTTATGGAGATGCTATTCAATTTGGTTTTAGTTCTAAAGGTGGTTGGAGTGATTTTGGCCCGGAAAGAGAAGTTACACTTTCAGAAAAGAATGTATTATACAAAATAGGCGATAGGTTTGCGCTTGATTTATATAAAGAATATCTTGGAAAATATGCCGAAGAATTACCTGCTTCGTCATTATATTTTCCGCTTTCTATGAAGGAAAACATAAATGCTGAATCCGTTGTAAGAACTATTTTATCAATAGATGAGGAAAAAAAGTCAATGACTTTTGCAGGAAATATTCCTCAAGGTTCTTTTGTTAGATTGATGAAAGGAAATTTAGATAAACTTATAGATGCTTCTTATAACGCTGCTTTACAAATATTTTCGGAACAATCCACTAAACCGGAATTAGCATTATTAGTAAGTTGTGTAGGGCGAAAAGTTGTTCTTGGAAATAGAATTGAAGAAGAACTTGAAGTTGTAAAAGAGGTTTTTGGTGACAATACGCTAGTTTGTGGTTTTTACTCATACGGTGAAATTTCTCCAACGCTTAAAAAAGTAGCCTGTGAGCTACATAATCAAACAATGACAATCACAACCATTTATGAACAATTGTAATGGGGATCGAAAATATACACAGACAACTTAACAGGCAAATAAAAAAGCACTTTTCAGAAGACTTCATTGCAAATAATGAGTCTGTCCGAAATTTTATTGAAGTTGTAAATCTATCGTATTTGAATTTTGAAAAAGATGCCGAATTATTTGAGCAATCCTCACGGTTGAACGATTTAGAATATTATGAAATAAATCAAAAATTAAAATCAGAACTAGATAAAAAAGAAAACATACAAAACAAATTAATTCAAGCTATAAAGCAATTAAATGACAATGAAATAACACTTGGAAACGAAGAAAGTTCAATTGATTTACTGCAAATTTTGCGTGATGAAATAGAATTTAAGAAAGAGTTTCAAGATCAATTGTATTTAGCAAAATCTAATGCTGAAAAAGCCAATGAAGCCAAGTCAGATTTTCTCTCTATTATGAGCCATGAAATTCGGACTCCTTTGAATGCAATCATTGGTTTGATTTACATTATGGAAAAAGAAAATACGTTAAATAGTTTCCAAGAAAACTTAGGCGTTTTAAAATATTCTGCTCAAAATTTATATCTGCTTATAAACGATATTCTGGATTTTAATAAAATAGAAGCAGGAAAAATTGATATTGAAAAAATCCCATTTGACTTTAAGGAATTAGTTTTACATATCGGAAAATCGTTAGAGATAAAAGCATTAGAAAATTTTAATAGAATCGAAGTAATTATTGATGATGATTTCATTACAAACATAATTAGTGATCCTTTAAGAATTGGGCAGATCATCACAAATTTAGTTTCAAATGCCATAAAATTTACTAAAAATGGATTGATTCAAATTAAAATTGACCAAATTCAACAAAAGGACAATATTTCTATTTTTAAAGTTCAAATTATTGATAACGGAATCGGAATTGATATTGAAAAGTTTAATTTAATTTTTCAAAAGTTTGAGCAAGCAGAAACAAAAACTACTAGACAATATGGGGGAACAGGTTTAGGTTTAGCAATAACAAAAAAATTACTCCACTTATTGAATTCAGATATAGAATTGCAAAGTGAAATAGGAATTGGTTCTAATTTTAGTTTTGTTTTAGAATTACCAATTTTTTCGAAAAATTTAGAATTAAAAAACAGCATCGTTGATTATGATTATAAAGAAGTACATCTAGAAGGATTAAGAGTTCTTTTGGTAGAAGATAATTTAATAAATATTAAAATTGCCGAAAAAATATTGAAGCAATGGAATGTGAATGTTGATAAGGCTGAAAATGGCCTTATTGGTATTGAAAAATTTAAAGCAAATGTGTATGATGTTATTTTAATGGATTTATCAATGCCAGTGATGGATGGCTATGAAGCAACAGCAATCATAAGGAATACTGATACATTGATTCCAATTATTGCATTGACAGCTTCCTCTTCTTATGGCTATCTTGAAAAAGCCATGCAGTTTGGGATAAATGAATATATTATAAAGCCATTTAACCCAAAAGAACTAAACATGAAATTGAGAAAATATTGTAAATAATTATATTTGCGTAGGCACTAAACTCCTTGAAAAATATAATCTGATTAGGTGATCTGGATTAAATACGGCCAATATTATTAGTGATTTTTAAATACTTTTTGCATAAATAGATTCTCTAATTTTAATTGCTTTTAAAAACAAAATAAATCACCATGAAAATAATTGCTTTTGGCGGAAGCCCCAGTAAAAACTCTATCAACAAGAAATTAGCAACTTATGCTGCTCATCTTTTTGAAAATGCCGAAGTAGAAATATTGGATTTGAATGATTTTCAAATGCCTTTGTTTAGTGTTGATATAGAAAAAGAAATCGGTCAGCATGAACTTGCCAAAGCGTTTTTGGCTAAAATTACCACAGCTGATATTTTAGTCGTTTCGCTTGCAGAAAATAATGGAAATTATTCTGCTGCTTTCAAAAATGTGTTTGATTGGTGTTCCAGAATTACAGGAAAAGTATTCCAAGAAAAGCCAATGTTACTTATGGCAACTTCGCCAGGAGGCAGAGGTGGGGCGTCAGTATTAGAAATTGCAAAAAATGCTTTTCCTCGTTATGGTGGCAATGTGAAAGCTACTTTTTCGCTACCAAGTTTTGATGCTAACTTTGATGTCGAAAACGGTGAAATTTCTAATCCTGAATTGGATAACCAATTGAGAGCTATTGTTAAGAATTTTTAATTTTTTTCGATCCTTTAATTTTTCAATTTTTTAATAGAAAATGTCAATATCATTCTTAATAACTTTGAGGGCTTGCTATTTTAAATTTTATCGAATTACACTACATTAGCACAAAATCCACAAAATTTACAATGTCCGATCAAAATCAA
>JBJOQF010000126.1:0-6228 GCA_046050185.1 Bacteroidota bacterium | reverse complement strand
AAAATGGGAGATAAATTCTCTCGTATAGAATATGAAACGGATCAAATAAAAGGTGAGAATTCAGACCTGGAAACTAAAAATAGGAATTTATTATTTGGGTTTAGTGCTTTTACGATGTTAGGGTTGTTTTTATATATTATTAAAGCTCAAAAAACAAAAAATAGAGAGTTGTTGTTCAAACAAGAGCAACAAAAGGTCAATGAAGAAATCTATAATTTAATGATTTCACAACAAAGTACTATTGAGACTAATAGGATTGTAGAGAAAAAAAGAGTTGCACAAGAGTTGCATGATGGAGTATTAGGGCGAATGTTTGGAGTGCGAATGAATTTAGATGGTTTGAATAAATTTAATGATGAAATTGCCGTTAATCAAAGGAATAATTATTTGGTTGAATTAAAAAATATAGAGCAGGATATTCGCGAAATTTCACATGATTTGAATAGAGAAAAATCGGAATTAATTAATAACTTCGTCGCAATTGTAAATAATTTATTTGAAGAGCAAAAAAAGACATTTAAACCTAAGTTAGTTACAAGTGTTGATGCAAAGATAAAATGGGAGTCGTTAAGTAATGCAGTTAAAATAAATTTATACCGAATAATTCAGGAGTCGCTTCAAAATATTAATAAATACGCCAACGCGAAAACAATCAAAGTTGAACTCAAGAAAAATGGTAGTGATTTATTTTTGTCAATAAATGATGACGGAGTTGGATTTAATGTAAACAAAGCAAAAAAAGGTATAGGTATACAAAATATTCAATCTCGAACGAATGAGTGTAATGGAACAGTCGGTATAAAATCAAATAAAGGAGAAGGAACAAGTATTATAATTACAATCCCAATAGAACAAAAACAAATACTTACAGAGAAATGACAATTGGCTCAAATGAAAAGACAATGATTCAAAATAATATATTAATAGTTGATGATCATCCATTTATTATTGAAGGATATAAAAATGCGATTACAAGATATAATCCTAAGGAATATGAGTTCTCTATTACTCAAGCCAAAGATTGCAGGTCAGCATATGACATAATTACTAATCCTACTGCTTTAGTTTTTGATGTCGCATTTTTAGATATTAGCATGCCTCCATATGAGGAAAAAGGTATTTACTCAGGAGAAGATTTAGCTAAATTGATAAATGAAACGATGCCTAATTGCAAAATTATTTTGCTTACTATGTATACGGAATTGTTAAAGATAAAAACTATTATTAATGCAATAAATCCAAATGGATTAGTAATAAAAAATGATTTAACATTTGATGAATTACTTTTTGCTTTTGATAAAGTCATAAATAATAAAATCTATTACAGTCAATCTGTTCAAAAAATGTTGGACTTAGCAGAAAAAGGCACAATTGAAATTGATCAATTTGACAAACAAATTTTATTTCATATATCAAAAGGGACTAAGCTTGATGAAATTCCACAATATATTCCTATTTCATTAGGTGAAATTGAAAGAAGAAAACTGAATCTAAAAGAATTATTGAAAATAGACAGCGGTAGTGATATAGATTTAATCCGTGAGGCAAAAAATCAAGGCTTGCTTTTTTAGCTTTTAAATGAATTTCAAACAAAAAAACGACACTTTTTCAGGTGTCGTTTTTTGTTGTTTAAAAGAGTTTTTATTCACTTAAAGAATCCCAACCACGCGCTTTCAAAGCAATTTTTGTATTGGCTCGAGTAACTAAATGAATACCTTCACTTTCTTGTGTCATATGACCAATAATAGTAAAATTTGGATTGCCTTTTATTTTTTCAAAATCCTCTATAGCAATGGTGAAAAGCAATTCGTAATCTTCTCCTCCGTTAATTGCCACCGTTGTACTGTCGATATTGAATTCTTCGCAAACATTTATGAATTGAGGATCAATAGGTAATTTGTCTTCATATAGATTACAGCCTACTTTGGATTGTTTGCACAAATGCATAATTTCCGACGACAATCCATCTGAAATATCAATCATTGAAGTTGGTTTTATTTCTAAAGCGTGTAATAAAGTGCGTACATCTTTTCTGGCTTCTGGTTTTAATTGACGTTCTATTAAATACGTATAAGCATCTAAATCGGGTTGTGAATTTGGGTTAACCTGAAAAACTTGCTTTTCTCTTTCCAAAACTTGTAATCCCATGTAAGCTGCTCCAATATCGCCTGTAACTACTAATAAATCAGTTTGTTTTGCACCATTTCTATAAACGATTTCCTCTTCATCAGCTTCTCCAATTGCAGTAATGCTAATGATTAATCCTTTTTGAGATGAAGTCGTATCACCGCCTATAACATCTACATTATATTCACGCGCTGCATGTGTAATTCCTGCAAATAATTCATCTAATGCTTCTAATGGGAAACGATTGGATACCGCAATAGAAACAGTGATTTGTGTTGGCTTTGCATTCATCGCACAAATGTCAGAAACATTGACCACGACAGCTTTATAGCCCAAATGTTTTAATGGCATATAAGCCAAATCAAAATGTACGCCTTCTATCAATAAATCAGTAGACACAACTACTTTTTTGTCTTTAAAATCCAAAACGGCAGCATCATCCCCAATTCCTTTTAAAGTAGAAGGTTGATTGATTTCAAAGTTTTTTGTCAAATGGTCTATCAATCCAAATTCTCCTAATTGAGCAATACTTGTGCGTTGTGGGGTTTTATCTTCGATCATTTTTTTCATTG
The DNA here is from genome assembly GCA_046050185.1 of Bacteroidota bacterium. Taxonomy (GTDB): domain Bacteria; phylum Bacteroidota; class Bacteroidia; order Flavobacteriales; family Flavobacteriaceae; genus Flavobacterium. The sequence goes on along the minus strand of JBJOQF010000126.1, from coordinate 3,529 downwards.
GTTTTAAGGTTGCAAATATACAAAGAAATATTCGCCGTGAATTCTATCAAATTCTATCAATTTTATCCGACCTTTAGAGTATTAAATTTGTGAAAAATGAAGTCATTTGATATAGTTACCCTTACAGTTAATCCTGCTTTAGATAAAAGCACTCATTTTAAAGGCTTAGTCCCAGAACAAAAAATACGATGTGATGAGCCTCGGTATGATGCTGGAGGCGGTGGAATTAATGTTTCTAAGGCAATCTCCCGTCTAGGAGGGACATCTTTAGCAGTATTTACTTCTGGTGGACCAATGGGTAAAATGCTTGAGGAGTTGGTGGTTAAAGAATCTGTTGAATTCAAAGCAATTGAAGTCCAAACCTGGACAAGAGAAAGTTTTGTCGCTGTGGATGACAATACCAATTCACAATATCGATTTGGATTTACAGGCGGGAAAATTACAGCAGAAGAAAGTGATAGGATATTAGAAACGATAGCTAATTTTAAACTAAAATTCCTAGTGGCCAGTGGCAGTTTGAATGAAGGTTTATCAGTAGATTTTTATCAAAAAATCGCTGAAATCGCAAAAAAATCAAATGCGAAGTTAATTGTGGATACCTCTGGTGAATCATTAAAAAAAGCGTTGGAAATTGGTGTTTATATGATCAAACCTAATGTTGGTGAGCTGGCAAAATTAATAGGTGTGGAGCGATTGGAACTGGAAGAAGTAAACCAAGCCGCAAAACATATAATTGCTAAAGGCGGTGCTGAAATTGTGGTTGTTTCCCTTGGACCACAAGGTGCAGTCTTGGTTACAAAAGATTCTTACGAATTTGTACCGGCTCCTAATGTGGTCAAAAGAAGTACCGTTGGCGCTGGTGACAGTATGGTGGGAGGAATGGTTTGGGCGCTTTCGCAAAATAAAAGTCTAAAAGAAGTTATCCGTTGGGGGGTTGCCTGTGGCTCAGCAGCGACCATGAATGAAGGCACCCAATTGTTCAAATTCGAAGATGCAAAACGGTTGTTTGATTGGTTGAAGGATAAATAAAAACAAAAAAACCTGATAATTTTACATCATCAGGTTCTATCTTAATACTTGAATATTAATACTTAAAAATCTAATCATTCAATTTAAGAACGGCCATAAACGCTTCTTGCGGAATTTCAACATTCCCAACCAATCTCATGCGTTTTTTACCTTTTTTCTGTTTTTCCAATAATTTACGTTTACGAGAAATATCGCCACCATAACATTTGGCAGTTACATCTTTACGCAACGCTTTTATCGTTTCACGCGAAATCACTTTTACCCCAATCGCTGCTTGAACAGGAATGTCAAATTGTTGACGTGGAATTAATTCTTTCAGTTTCTCGCACATTTTTTTTCCAATCGAATAGGCATTATCAACGTGCATCAAGGACGACAAAGCATCCACAATTGTTCCATTTAATAAGATATCCACTTTAACCAAATTAGAAGTTCGCATTCCAATTGGCGTATAATCAAAAGATGCGTATCCCTTAGAAACAGTTTTCAAACGGTCGTAAAAATCAAATACAATCTCTGCCAATGGCATATCAAAAGTCAACTCTACACGTTCCGTAGTCAAATACGTCTGATTGGTAATCAATCCTCGTTTTTCGATACACAAACTCATTACATTCCCAACATAATCCGCTTTGGTAATGATTGTTGCTTTTATAAAAGGCTCTTCAACATGATCTAAACGAGAAGGTTCCGGCAAGTCCGAAGGATTATTTACTACAAGCGGAGTTTCTGGATGTTTTTTGGTGTAAGCCAAATACGAAACGTTAGGAACTGTAGTAATAACGGTCATATTAAATTCTCTCTCCAAACGCTCTTGGATAATTTCCATGTGCAACATTCCCAAGAATCCGCAACGGAAACCAAATCCTAATGCTGCTGAACTTTCCGGTAAAAATACTAACGAAGCATCATTCAACTGCAATTTTTCCATCGAGTTTCTCAACTCCTCATAATCTTCGGTATCTACAGGATAAATCCCAGCAAAAACCATTGGCTTCACATCTTCAAAACCAGTAATCACATTGGTCGTTGGATTTTTAGCATCCGTCAACGTATCCCCAACTTTTACTTCTTTGGCTTCTTTTATACCCGAAATCAAATACCCAACATCACCCGCTGAAATCACTTGTTTTGGAACTTGATTTAATTTCAAAGTCCCAATTTCATCTGCAAAATATTCATTGCCAGTAGCCATGAACTTAATCTTTTGCCCTTTTTTAATCTGTCCGTTTTTGACACGGAAAATAACTTCAATTCCACGAAACGGATTGTAATGCGAGTCAAAAATTAATGCTTGCAAGGGCTCATCAACATTTCCGGATGGAGGCGGAATTTTTTCGATAATCGCCGCCAATATATTTTCGACACCAAAACCAGTTTTACCCGAAGCGTGAATAATATCCTCCAATTTACATCCAAGCAAATCAATAATATCATCACTCACTTCCTCCGGATTGGCACTTGGTAAATCTACTTTATTCAAAACTGGAATAATTTCCAAGTCATTCTCCAAAGCCAAATATAAATTCGAAATCGTTTGTGCTTGAATACTTTGCGCAGCGTCCACAATCAAAAGCGCCCCTTCACAAGCCGCAATCGAACGAGAAACCTCATACGAAAAATCCACATGGCCCGGAGTATCAATCAAGTTCAAAATGTATTCTTGCCCTTTATATGTATATTCCATCTGAATCGCGTGACTCTTAATCGTGATCCCGCGTTCGCGTTCTAAATCCATGTTATCAAGCAATTGCGCTTTTTCTTCACGAGCCGTAACCGTTTGTGTTGCCCCTAATAATCGGTCAGCAAGCGTACTTTTTCCGTGATCAATATGTGCAATAATGCAAAAATTCCTAATCTGTTTCATGTGTAATTTTTATTTACTTTTTGGAAACATGCAATGCTCCGCAAGTCATGTTCTAATAATATCAAATTTTATGTCCTACTGAGCGTAGTCGAGTACTGAGCGTAGTCGAAGTATGGGCGTGACCACAAGGGTCGGGCTATTCGCTACAAGTCCTCGCAAAGTTTCGCTATGGCTACACTTTGCTGTGGGCTTTCCACTACTATCCCTCACGCGCATGCCGTAAAACGACAATTAATCTGCAAATATAGTCTAAAATAAACAGTTTCAAAGTCTCAAAATCCTAAACTAATACCTTTAATAAGAAGTCTTTCTTCTTTACTCTTTCTTCTATTCGTCTAAAAATCGTAATTTTGCACCAAATTAAATGAAGATGATTAAGATTGGCAACATTATATTACCCGAATTTCCTCTACTGTTAGCACCTATGGAAGATGTGAGCGACCCACCTTTTCGTAGATTATGCAAGCAGCACGGAGCCGATTTAATGTATTCTGAATTTATTTCTTCCGAAGGACTAATCCGTGACGCCATCAAAAGCCGAATGAAATTAGATATTTTCGATTACGAAAGACCGGTAGGAATTCAGATTTTTGGTGGAGACGAAGAAGCTATGGCACTTTCGTCAAAAATAGT
>JBJOQF010000125.1:0-4176 GCA_046050185.1 Bacteroidota bacterium | reverse complement strand
TTGGTGAAAGCAGCAGCACAACAAAAAATGCCTGCCGTAGCAATGACCGACCATGCTAATTTGATGGGTGCATTCCATTTTGTCCGCGATATTTTATACCATAATAAAGCCGCTGAAGCTAAAAATAAAGCCGCTGTTGCAAATGGAGAAGAACCTACAGAAGTTCCAATGAAACCTATTGTAGGTTGTGAATTTTTTGTTTGCGAAGACCATAAAGACAAATCCCGAAAAGACAATGGATACCAAATAGTTCTTTTGGCGAAGACCAAAAAAGGCTATCATAATTTAGCCAAAATGTCTTCCATTGCCTATACCGAAGGATTTTATTATGTGCCTAGAATCGACAGGAAAGTGATTCAGGAATACAAAGAAGATATTATTGTTTTGTCTGGAAATCTCTATGGAGAAATTCCAAATAAAGTATTGAATTTAGGTGAAAATCAAGCAGAAGAAGCACTGCTTTGGTGGAAAAATGAATTCCAAGAAGATTTCTATATCGAGTTAATGCGTCACAATCAAGAAGACGAAAACAGAGTGAATACTTCGCTTATTGCTCTGGCTAGAAAGAATGATGTGAAGTTAATTGCGACGAATAATATTTTTTATATTGATAAAGAAAATGCCAATGCGCATGATATTTTGCTTTGTGTGCGGGATGGCGAAAAACAAACTACGCCTATTGGACGCGGACGTGGCTATCGCTATGGCTTACCCAATCAGGAATATTATTTCAAGTCAGGGGATGAAATGAAGCAACTTTTTGCAGATTTGCCGGAAGCGATTTCGAATATTTCGGAAATTGTGGATAAAATTGAAATTTTCGATTTAGCACGGGAAGTTTTACTGCCTAAATTTGAAATTCCAGTTGAATTTAATGATCCCGAAGATGAGAAAGATGGCGGAGTACGAGGTGAAAATGCCTATTTGAGACATTTGACTTTTGAAGGAGCAAGAAGACGGTATCCTATAATCACCGAAGAAATTCAAGAACGATTGGATTTTGAATTATTGACCATTTCGAATTCTGGATATCCGGGTTATTTTTTGATTGTTCAGGATTTAATTGCCGAAGCGAGAAGTATGGGTGTTTCTGTTGGTCCAGGTCGGGGTTCTGCAGCAGGTTCCGTGGTGGCGTATTGTCTGAAAATTACGAATATAGACCCATTGATGTACAACCTGCTTTTTGAGCGTTTCTTGAATCCGGACCGTGTATCATTACCCGATATTGATATCGATTTTGATGATGAAGGCCGAAGTAGTGTGATGGATTATGTGATTCGAAAATACGGTTCAAAACAAGTAGCGCAGATTATTACCTATGGTAAAATGGCAACAAAATCGGCTATTCGAGATACGGCTCGTGTGTTGGATTTGCCTTTGTTTGAAGCAGATAAAATTGCTAAATTGATTCCGGGAATGATGCCGTCTAAATGGAATTTAGCGCGTTTTTTGATTGAAAAAGAAGAAGTCATTAAAAAGGCTGTTCGCCCAGAAGAATACGATAAAATCAAAGAATTAATTAGTATTGCCAACGAAGATGATTTAGGAGGAGAAACCATTCAGCAAGCCAAAGTATTAGAGGGAAACCTAAGAAACACAGGAATTCACGCGTGTGGGGTTATTATTACGCCAAGTGATATTACTAATTTTGTTCCGGTGGCTACTGCCAAAGATTCGGATTTGTTTGTGACACAGTTTGACAACTCGGTTGTTGAAAGTGCAGGACTGTTAAAGATGGATTTCTTGGGTTTGAAAACCCTAACTTTGATAAAAGACACCGTTAAATTAGTAAAGTACAGGAGTAATATTGATCTTGATCCAGACACATTTCCTATTGATGATTTAAAAACCTACGAGCTTTTTCAGCGTGGAGAAACGGTAGGCATTTTTCAATACGAGAGTGCGGGTATGCAAAAATACATGAAGGAGTTGAAGCCTACGGTTTTTCCCGATTTGATTGCCATGAATGCCTTGTATCGTCCAGGACCGATTGCTTATATCCCAAGTTTTATTAAACGTAAAAATGGAGAAGAACCTATCGAATATGATTTGGATGATTGCGAAGAATTATTGAAAGATACCTACGGAATTACTGTTTACCAAGAGCAAGTAATGCTTTTGTCCCAAAAATTAGCAGGTTTCTCCAAGGGTGATGCTGATGTTTTGCGTAAAGCAATGGGAAAAAAGATGATTGATGTTTTGGCTAAAATGGAACCTAAATTCATCTCTCAGGCAATGGAAAAAGGACATGCCAAAGAGAAACTAGAGAAAATCTGGAATGACTGGAAAGCCTTTGCAGAATATGCTTTTAATAAATCGCACTCGACTTGTTATGCTTGGGTTGCGTATCAAACGGCTTATTTGAAAGCGAATTATCCAGCGGAATATATGGCGGCAGTTTTGTCGAATAATATGAGTGATATCAAACAGGTTTCGTTCTTTATGGAAGAATGTAAACGTATGGGATTGCAGGTTTTAGGGCCAGATGTGAATGAGTCTTTTTATAAATTTACCGTAAATGATGATTATGCAGTGCGTTTTGGAATGGGTGCAATTAAAGGTGTAGGTTCTGGTGCTGTGGCAACTATTGTTGAAAAAAGAAAAGATGGAAAATACAAGTCTATTTTTGATTTGACCAAACGTATTGATTTGCGTGCAGCGAATAAAAAAGCATTGGAAAATCTAGCTTTGGCAGGAGGATTTGATTCGTTTTCAGGAACAACACGAGCACAGTATTTTCATGATGATGGGGATGGAATTACGTTTTATGAAAAGGCGATTCGGTATGGATCGAAATTTCAGGAAAATGAAAATTCATCGCAGGTAAGTTTGTTTGGCGATACGAGTGAAGTACAGATTGCTGAACCAGTTGTGCCGCCTTGCGAGGATTGGAGTACGATGGAAAAACTAGCCAAAGAGAAGGAAGTGGTGGGAATTTACATCTCGGGACATCCACTGGATGATTATAAATTTGAAATGAAATATTTTTGTAATGCCAAATTAGAAGCGTTAAAAAACATGGAGCTTCATGTGAACAAAAGTTTGACTTTTGGCGGTATTATAAATAATGTACAACATCGTGTGGCCAAAAATGGAAAAGGCTGGGGGATGTTTACATTAGAAGGATATGATGAAAGTTATGAGTTCCGAATTTTTGGGGAAGAGTATTTAAAGTTTCGTCATTTCTTTATTCAAAATAATTTCACTTTTATGAAAGTGATGGTGAAAGAAGGCTGGACAGACCGGGATACGGGTAAAAAAGGAGAGCCAAGATTGCAATTTGTGGAGGTAAAACAATTGCAGGATGTGTTAGAAACCTTTGCTAAAAAATTAGTTTTACTATTAAATATAAAGGATTTAGAAAATGATTTTATCCATAAATTAAGCCATCTTTTTCAAGAGAATAAAGGAGATAATACAGTGTCTTTTGAAATCATGGAATTAGAAAAAACGAAACGACTGGTTACTGTTGCTCCTGTTGAAATAGAAAATGAAGAAGTAGCTTTTGTCGATGTAAATGAAGATTCTGAAATGGAAGCTCTTGAAATTCCGGAGACAAATACTGCTGCAAAAGTAGAAGAAGTAGAAGAAATTAAGGTTGTAACCAAGTTGACTATGCCGAGCAGAAAATTGAAAATCAAAATTTCGAATGAATTGCTGGTGGAACTGGAAAAAATGCAGATTAACTTTAAGTTGAATTAGGACCCAATGCCCTAGCCCTGATGGGAGCAGAATTCTTTTCTTTCCTTTTTTAGGCAAGAAAAGATACAGCGTACAGCAGGATACTAGCGAAGCGAACTGACGAAGTAAATAGCTCCTGATTACAACGTTCCTTGAAATGACTTAATGGTGGAAAATAAGAATTGACAATAGACTTATAATCAAAACTAATTTATGAATGGTGCTTGATTCCTTTTTAATTTCTAAATTTGTACTCAGGTTTGAAACCTTAAACATTTAAATAAAAAAATATGGCATTAGCAATAACAGATGCTACTTTTGACGAAGTAGTTTTAAAATCAGATAAACCAGTAGTAGTAGATTTTTGGGCAGCTTGGTGTGGACCATGTAGAATGGTTGGGCCAGTTATTGATGAAGTGGCTACAGAATATGAAGGAAAAGCACTTGTTGGTAAAGTAGACGTAGATGCGAATCAAGAATTTGCTGCAAAATACA
>JBJOQF010000124.1:0-6427 GCA_046050185.1 Bacteroidota bacterium | reverse complement strand
AATGGCATATCGAGAAGATTTTAATTAAAAAAAGTACTGATGAAACAATCGTTTGTTTATATTTTAAGATGTTCGGATACCAGTTATTATACTGGAGTTACTAGTAATTTGGAGAGCAGAATGTTTAAGCACAATACTGGTTTTTATCCTGATAGTTATACTTTTAATAAAAGACCTTTGGAATTAGTTTTTTATTGTGAGTTTACTGATATCAATTTGGCAATAGAAACAGAAAAACAGATTAAAAAATGGTCGAGAGCTAAAAAAGAAGCACTAATAAACGGTGATTTTGATAGATTGGTTAATCTTGCAAAGAAAAAATTTTATTGATTTGGTTCTCGATACGATTGTATAAAAACGCTGTCGCTAATTTATACAATCACTCGAACTGACGTGATAGTTGTCTCAAGGAGGTTTTGGTTTACAACGGTTTGTCCTTGTTGAAAAGAATAGCATATCTCTCTTCTAAGAGCACCTTGTATTTTTCTTTATATTCGGTTGAGAGAAAGGAGTTATTTATCCATGCCAAGGCAGTAGGTTTGTTTTTGAGAAATCGTTTGATTATTCCGTTTAACTGTTTGTCGTTTAGTTCTAATTTTTTACCTAATCGCTCAAAGTGCTCCCATTTTAGTTTTTTCTTTTTACCTTCTATAGTCAGCGCTAATTCTTCAGTATCCTCCGGATTTACTATAGCTACATTTAACAGATCATAAGCAGGAGCTAAAGACCAAGTGTCTCCTGTATTAATCATGGAAAAGTTTTTTAGGTGCATGTCGTTGTTCCCAGTAAGAAAACTGAAAATGGCTAATTCCAAGAAGTACACGGTGTCTAATAATGTATTGCTTGAATATTCCTCCAGGGCTTTACCTACTTTTTCCATTGAGCTTTTGTATTTATCCACCGCTTCGGTGATTTGAAACATATCAAGCATGTGGATTTTTTCGCCTGATGGAGTTCGGTCAATACGTTTGGTTATGTAGGACAGTTCTCCTGATTGTAATCGTATCAGACTTGACATTACGGTATTTATATTGAATGCTTCCGCTATACGCATGGTAAGGTGCTCATTTTCGGGTATTTCATGGAATTTTTCGGAAGGTGGCTTGAAGATATAATTTCCTCCTAAAGCCCCTACGACGGTTAACCGTCCTTTATTGCCGTCCTGCATGGCATCGTTTACTAATGATAATGATAATTTAGGCTGTACACCCGGAACGGCTACACTGCGTTCTATTACATTTTTAGCCAGCTCTGCCATTTGTTTTAGCGTATGTGCAAAAATAGGAGGTTGTTTAGTACCAAAGAAAGTCTGACTGCAATGCTCGTGAAAATCACTCCTATTGTCTTGCTCTAAGGTTTGGTAGCAGTATAAACACTTATTCATTTTCTGTTTGTATTGGTTGTACGCTTACGGCTCCGATACAGTTTTGACAGCAGGCGAGGAGTAGGCCCATGCGATCGTTTTGGTTAATTTTCCAATTTTTGGAGGCTATGTCCAATAGCCAACCTTCGGGAATTAATCCTTCAAAGAAAGCGAATAATCGTTTGTCTGTATACACTTTGAGCCTTACTGGCATTGCAAAGGTTAGGAACTGATTTGGATACCCTGCAATGTACTTTTCGTCATACTGAAAGGTGTATTCACCTTCATCGGTTTCGGTGAGGATACCTGCCAATAGATCTTTATAGTATATAGCTGCCTGTCTCATACGGTCTCACTTTTAGCAAGTTCTTTTGTATTGACTGGTGCTAGTGTGTGCCCAAACATTTTGAGTACTTGGTTTACTTTTTCAAGGTTGAGGTTTTCTTTGCCTTGTTCAATTTTTCGGATTACTGTTAGGGCTACTCCAGCACGCTCGGCAAATTCTTCCTGTGTGAGTTTGACCTCATTTCTTTTTTCTTTTACAAAAGTGGCGAGTGCTTGCATCGTTTTTTCTTTTGGAGTTGTATTGGTTTTATATGCTTATGCATTGAATACACTACAAATATATTAAATTATATGTAATTGCATATAGTTTTGTGTAAAATGTTGTTTTTATATGTTTTTGAATATAAAATTATTTTCATGATTTTCTGGTCTGTTAACTATAAAGGCGGTCTGAATGTCTTTTTGTCCCGATCCTTCGTCCCGATCCTTCGTCCCGATCCTTCGGGATTTGACTTGTAGGAATCCGTTTGAAAGTGAAATTTTGTTAAGTCAAAAATGTATCGAGAAGTATTAATCCTAAAAAACGGATTACCCAAACTTAAAAAACTGATTGTTGGCAATAGCTTCTTTTAGAGGTACTAAATCTTTTAGTTTTACTGTTTGATCAAAAGAGGTAATATGATTGTCGTGATGCACATCAGAACCTACATAATCATACATTCCTTTTTGTAGTAATTGCTCGGCTATTTTACTGATTTGGGTACCATAATACCCAACAATTGATAGTAAATTCAACTGAAATAAGCAGCCGGCTCTTTTTAATTTTACATACTCATTAAAATTGTTATGGTAAAATAAGTAGCGCTCCGGATGCGCTAAAACAGGAATGTATCCTGCCACCTGTAAGTCAAATAATATGGAATACAACTGAATGGGTGCATTGATATACGACATTTCTACCAATACATAGTTGTCTTTAAGGGTTAGCAATTCAACCGATTTGAATAGCTTGACGAAATTATCATCCATCAGGTACTCGGCGGCAGCTTTAAAAGGAACTGTAATAGTCTGCTTTTTTAAATTTGATACTGTTGTTGTGGCATTGGATAGAATTTGCTCCTGTGTATTTTCCCATACCTGTTGAATAACGTGCGGGGTAGTTATAAACTGCGAAACGCCAAATCCTTGAAGTGCTTTGGTTAGTCGTAACGTATCCTCAAAACTTCTGGCGCCATCATCAATACCAGGCAAAAGATGCGAGTGTATATCGATGTGGTTGTCAGGGATTAAATCCTTAAGTATGGGTTTTGATTTGAAAAGTGAAAACATGGTGCAAAGGTAGAAAAAAGTGTTCAGTATTTAATGTTCCGTGTTCAGTTTGTAGATTTTAGTGTAACTAATATAGGAACTGCCAGTGTGCTTTAGAGACCTCTTTTACTTTACTGAGCGTGGATGGGGATCGTCGTTTTTGCTGGCTGACAAGATTGGAATTTTCTATTTAATTTAGATGTTTTTTTATACTTTTAATGTCAATTAGTAATCAATTTTTGGTGCTTTTTAAAATTGTAAAATATTAATATTCAATTAATTATATGTATTAAAGGATATAAGCTGACAAAAATAGAACACTTAAAAATTAGAAAATATGGAAAGACCATACATTTTCTCCGGGTGTATATACATTAAATCCCTATATAACAATCAAAGGATGTAGCGAAGCAATTGATTTTTATAAAAAAGCATTTGGTGCAAAAGAACGAAGCTGATTGCTTATGCCAAATATACTAATTGGTCACGCCCTTCGGCTAATGTTAAAATACTTAACGTGTTTTTTAGGATAGCACTATAAGGGTAGTTGTAGGAGTTGTAAACGCGCTGTTTTATCTTTCTAATATAATTGGTACTCGATTACAATAGAGCCAGCCGGGTTATCGCTATGTGGTTTAATGTCAGTACTATAAAAATTGCAGTTGCAATTGGGTTGTTAATGATTGTTCTATGGCTTTTCGGTTGGCATTTTATTACCAATTCGATTTTATTTCTAATGTGTTAACTCCTATGTTATAAGCATAAACGGCAGCTGGAACGTAGGTTATATTTATTTCTTCTATGGTTTTGTTGTCAGATATATCAATGGTAGTTACCAATGTGGCTTTGAAATTATTTTGTTTGCAGAAATAGGTTAAACTATTTAATTCTTGTGGTTTTTCCACATAACGATTGCTCCATTTGATTTCTACACACCATTGCGGTTTAAATAATTTGTTGTCTAATAATACAATGTCCACTTCGCCTTCAGCACGTCCCATTTTCCATCGGGCATATTTTAAATCCAGATTTTCACGATGCATCCATTGTGAAAAAATAGCTGTTTCGACCATATTGCTTGTTTCTTTGTCCGTTTCTACAATAGGTGAAAATAAAGCGGTTCGTAAAGAAGAATTGGTTAAATAGACTTTAAAGCTGGTAACTCTTTTAAACTTCTTAGCGTTATCATCAATCTTATGGATTACTTTAATTAAAAATGCCGCTTCCAAATATTCTAAATACTTTTTGATAATTTCTTTTGCAATGCCACTGTCTTTTCCTAATCGTTCAAAAGAAAATTCATTTCCTGTATTATAGGCCAAATAACTAAAAAAGCTATTTAATTCTTGCACGTCTTTGATGCCATATAAACTGGGTAAATCTCGAAGCAATACTTTGTCTACAATATCATTTTTCACATAACGTCCCATATCACTTTGTATCTTTTCTGACAAGACCACTTCGGGATAACCGCCAAAGTTCAAATAGTGAAAAAATTCTTTATTGAATGCCTTGTTGTCGTGGGTAATAAAAAAAGGAATTTCTTTACCATTGTACAGTATGTTTTTTGGTTGTACTAAATGATGCAAACCCTTTAAATGAATGTATTCGTGAAAAGTAAGTGGGGGCAACATAAAATCGGTAAAACGACCGGCGCCACTTTCGGAACTTTGCAAGCGTAAGGCGGCGGCAGCTGAACCTGACACTACAAATTTGGTTTTTGGATAAGAATCTACCATTACTTTAAGATGGCGTTCCCAATCTTTAAGATATTGAATTTCATCAAAAAAAACAAAACAACCTTCTAGGTCATTTAATTGCACAGCTTCTTTTGCTAAGAGCAGAATGTCTTCTAAACTCAGGTGCATATAAATAGGATTGTCAATCCCTATGAAAAAGATTTTTTTGGGTGTAATGTTTTCTTTGATCAGCTCTTGAATGGTGTGATACATCATTACTGTTTTTCCCACTCGGCGCGGTCCCATAAGAACTACAGCACGCTTAACGTCGGTTTCTTTTGGATGTTGGAATAACAGTATCGGAACTCATAATAGTTCTTATTTTTACATTTGTGTAAAAATAAGTATTTAAAAATAATCTTATTTATTCAAAAATGTTATTTTAAGGTGTTATAAATATTTTTAAAAGCTTAATTTACTGTTGTGCTTAATGCATAGATGTCTAATCAATAATTAATCTATGGTGTTCTCAAATATCATAAGTTTTATATAACCATCCTAACGTCTCTTCGTCCCGACTCTTCGTCCCGACCCTTCGTCCCGACTCTTCGGGATTTGACTTGCAGGAATCCGTTTGAAAGTGAAATTTTATTAAGTCAAAAATGTATCGAGAAGTATGGGTTCTCGATACAATTGTATAAAAACGCTATCGCTAATTTATACAATCACTCGAACAGACGTGATAGTTGTCTCAAAGAGGTTTTGGTTTACCACGGCTGGTAAAAATAGAGTTCCTGTTTCTCCCTCACGTCCCTTCGTCCCTACTCTTCGTCCCGACCCTTCGGGATTTGACTTGCAGGAATACGTTTGAAAGCACGAATTTATTAAGTCAAAAATGTATCGAGAAGGTTGGGTTCTCGATACAATTGTATAAAAACGCTGTCGCTAATTTATACAATCACTCGAACTGACGTGATAATTGTTTATTGATGGATTAAGTCAAAAACAAATGAAGAAGCTTCTCCTGTATGATGTTGTTGATAGATTGCTAACTATTGCTGTTATTTATAAAGGAATAGTATATTCGTTGAAAAACAACTCTTATTAACAATAGGCTTTGCCTCCATTACTGTTAGTTAGAGCTGCGAAGCGTATTCATAAGATCCATTTTTTGTTTTAGTTTTGATTTTACCCAGTAATGAAGCAACGTATAAATCTCGAGATAAATAAATACGATACCATTTTTTAAAGTAATACTTAGTGCAAATTATTTATATTTGCCTTCTAATGATACGATTTAGTTGATAAAAGTCTCTCGTCTCTTGACTGCGCTAGAGATGACACGCTCAAGATTACAAAAACAACAATAGTTTTTAGCATAAAAATGAACCAACCCGAATATACCAATACCACGTGGCTGTTTGAAATAACACCCAAAAACAAATTCTTCTCCCTTAATTTGAAAGAAGTTTGGCAATACAGGGATTTGCTGATGCTTTTTGTCAAGAGAGATGTGGTGACTGTTTACAAGCAAACAGTTTTAGGCCCTCTCTGGTATTTGATACAGCCTTTGTTTACCTCAGTTACATTTACAATTATTTTTAATAATGTGGCAGGAATTAATACAGGTACGGTTCCCCCCTTTTTATTTAATTTGGCTGGAATTACCGTTTGGAATTATTTTACCGCCTGCCTTACGGGAACCTCGAATACTTTTGGTAGTAATGCCGGAATTTTTGGCAAAGTCTATTTTCCCAGAATTATTGTACCGCTTTCTATTGTAATTTCTAAT
>JBJOQF010000123.1:0-6102 GCA_046050185.1 Bacteroidota bacterium | reverse complement strand
TAATTTATCATACAATAACTTAACCTTTTGTTTCAAGTATTTTAATCTGTTTTTTTAATGAACACTCTAAATTTGAGGGTCATCTAAAAAATACAGTACTTGAAATTTTTCTTCAACAATTTTCGTTACTTCAGAACACAAATATTTTTGTCATTTTCATCAATGATCGTTTTGATGATTGTTTGGTTTATGTTTTATCTATATATAGATCGCAAAGCAGATTATCTCAATAACTTCACTTACAAATCATATCAGGTTTCACAAGAATTTACTGGCAACATTAGAAATTTTCAAACTTTTTTGTTATCTGGGTATAAGGAAAAAGATTTTTACATAAATCATAGTCAAAAAAACATTAAACTGTACATAGATAATTTAAAAACCCAAAGAAAGGAAATTGATTTAATTTTCAAAGAATCGAAAGACTTAAATATTGGCAGTAATCAATCTATAATCGCTATTTTAAAAGAAATAGACAACCTTTATCTTGTTGTAAATCAATTTAAAAAAACAGCATTAATTAGGGGATTTAAAGATTATGGAATTGAAGGAAAAATGAGAAACAAAGCACATTTTTTAGAAAAAAATTCTTCCTTAAACAAAATTACTTTACTTCAATTCCGCAGACATGAAAAAGATTATTTGTTACGTTCAGACGATACTTCTATCAAAAAATTTGAAAATTTATACAATTCAACTATAAGAGAAAAAAATATTGATGCAGCAACTAAACAAGTTCTTATAGATTATAAAAACAACTTTGAAACTCTGGTTAAATTGAGTTCAAAATTAGGAGTAGCTCAAAATCAGGGATTATATAAAAAAATAGATGAAATCAATGCGTTTATTGAAAGTTCATTTATTCAAATTATATCTCACAATAAAAAAAGAATAAATGAATTGAAAGAAACTTTATTTTATTTTCAGTTATATCAAACCCTTCTCATGGTATTGATTACATTAATATTATGTGTTTATATATCTAAACACCTCACAAAAGACATCAAATTACTTTCGCTAGACATTTCGAATTATATAACGTCCAATTTCAAAGAACCCATATCCAATTTAAATCATAAATCATCAATTAAAGAAGTTGACTTATTATTAAAAAGCTACGGAATATTAAAAGAAAAACTATCTGAAAATATTATTTTCTTAGAAAAAAAAACAGAGCAGGCAAATAAAACAACAACATTCAAAACGCAATTTCTTGCCAATATGAGTCACGAAATTCGCTCACCGCTTAATGGAGTTATTGGAATGCTAAATATGCTCAAAACAAGTGCACTGAATAGCGAACAAACCGAATACATAGAAATAGCGGAACACAGTGCAGACCACCTTTTAGGTATTGTAAATATGATTTTAGATCATTCAAAAATGGAAGCCGGTAAAATGAAAGTAGAACAATATCCAATACATCTAAAAAAAGAACTCACCAAACTTATTCGGTTATTTGAATACCGAATAAAAGATGAAAACATAAAACTACATTTAATTTATGACGATCAAATCTCAAACAACATACTGGGTGACAATTTAAGATTACAACAAGTATTGATTAACCTTATTGACAATGCAATTAAGTTTACATCTCATGGCGATGTTAAACTTGAGGTACATTTATTAAATCGAATAGATGATTTACAGTATTTAAATTTTAAAATTACAGATTCCGGTATTGGCATTGACCCAGACAAAACAGAACAAATGCTCTTAGCATTTGAACAAGCGGATTTAACAACTACCCGAAAATATGGAGGTACAGGATTAGGTTTAACAATTTCAAACCAATTAGTACATCTAATGGGAGGAAGTAAATTAAATATTATGGCTTTAGAAAGTGGCGGGTCTAGTTTTAGTTTTGAAATTCCATTTAAAATCAACAGAAATATAATTTCAATTGAAGACACTAATGAAACTAAGTTGAATAATACGAAAGATATAATCATTAATAAAGCATTAATTGTTGAAGATAATTTAATCAATCAAAAAGTATTGCATAAACTTTTAACTAAACTAAATATTCCTTCGGATATTGCAGTTAATGGAAAAGAAGCCGTTTCCTATTATAATGAAAATGATTACGACATTATTTTTATGGACTTACACATGCCCGAAATGGATGGGTTTGAAGCAACCGAAAAAATACATTCTTCCTCAAAATACCAAACAAATGCGATACCGATTATTGCTGTAACGGCAAGCGCATTTGATGAAGATAAAGTTAAGGCTATTTCTAAAGGCATGGATGATTTTATCACTAAGCCTGTTGTTTTAAAAAACTTAGAAGAAATTATTGCTAAACAAATGCAGCACCAGATAAAATCTATGGCGCCAACAAAGGCCTAAACATAATGCAAAACACTCTTTTGTAGGCAGATACTATCCTTTTTTTATATAAATCACAGGATATTTAAACATAAAAAAAGCCTTAAACTTTCGCTTAAGGCTTCTATATAAAAAAACAATAAATCTTTATTTACGACTTCTAATTTTTCTTGCTAAAAGCGTGTTTTGTAATAGCATCGCAATGGTCATAGGACCTACTCCACCTGGAACGGGTGTTATGAAAGAGGACTTTTTACTTACTTCATCAAAATCAACATCTCCTGTAATCACATATCCTTTTGGGTGTGAAGCGTCTTCCACTCTGGTAATACCTACGTCAATTACTACCACTCCCTCTTTTACCATATCAGCTTTAAGATAATTTGGAACACCAAGAGCAGTGATGATTATATCGGCGTTTTTAGTGAATTCTTCAATATTTTTGGTTCTACTGTGAGTAAGCGTTACAGTAGAATCGCCTGGATATCCTTTGCGGCTCATCAAAATACTCATAGGACGACCCACAATATGGCTACGACCAATAACTACTGTATGTTTACCTGCAGTTTCCACTTTGTAACGTTCTAACAATTGCATAATTCCAAACGGAGTTGCCGGTAAAAATGTCTCCATTTCTAAAGCCATTTTTCCAAAATTAGCAGGATGAAAACCATCTACATCTTTGTCAGGATCAACAGCCATCAAGATTTTTTGCTCATCAATGTGTTTGGGTAAAGGCAATTGAACGATATACCCATCTAGATTATCATCTTCGTTTAGTTCCTTGATTTTTGCAAGCAATTCAGCTTCTGTGATAGTTTCGGGTAAACTTACTAAAGTGGATTCGAAACCAATTTGTTCACAGGAACGCACTTTACTTCCAACATAAGTTAAGCTGGCGCCATTAGTACCAACGATTACAGCTGCTAAATGAGGTACTTTTTCCCCATTTTTTCTCATTTGTTGTACTTCGGCCGCTATTTCGTTTTTAATATCCTCTGATGTTTTTTTTCCGTCTAATAGTTGCATTTCTTCTTGTTTAAAAAGTTCAAAGTTTAAAGTTTAAAGTTTTGGAAACTTAAATAAAAACCCTTAAAAATATTAATAGTATAATGTGTTTCAAAACTGATTACTAAAAACCTGGATACTGAACACTATTTTTTTATCTCATTCCTGGCATACCACCTTGCATACCGCCCATCATTTTCATTAGATTTTTACCTCCAGGTCCTTGCATCATTTTCATCATCTTGCTCATTTGCTCAAATTGTTTCATCAATTGATTGACCTGCTCAATTTTTGTCCCGGAGCCTTTTGCTATTCTGGCTTTTCTCTTTACGTCAATTATAGCTGGTTTGCTTCTTTCTTTTGGAGTCATCGAATGAATAATTGCTTCAATATGTTTGAAAGCATCATCTTCAATTTCTACATCTTTCATGGCTTTTGAAGCACCTGGTATCATTCCAACCAAATCTTTCATATTACCCATTTTCTTTACTTGTTGTATTTGTGACAAGAAATCATCAAAACCAAATTCATTTTTCGCAATTTTCTTTTGGATTTTTCTGGCTTCTTCTTCATCAAATTGCTCTTGAGCTCTCTCTACCAAAGACACAACGTCACCCATTCCAAGAATACGTTCTGCCATACGAACAGGATAGAAAACATCAATTGCATCCATTTTTTCCCCTGTACCTACAAATTTAATTGGTTTATTTACTACAGTTTTAATAGATATAGCAGCTCCTCCTCGAGTATCACCATCTAATTTAGTTAAGATAACACCGTCGAAATTCAAAATATCATTAAAAGCCTTTGCAGTATTTACTGCATCCTGACCTGTCATTGCATCAACAACAAATAAAGTTTCTTGTGGCTGAATTGCTTTGTGAACACGTGCAATTTCATCCATCATCTCTTTATCAACAGCCAAGCGACCGGCTGTATCAACAATTACAACATTAAACCCATTCGCTTTTGCGTGTTTGATTGCATTTTGAGCAATTTCAACAGGATTTTTATTTTCTGGTTCTGAGTAAACCTCAACCCCTATTGAATCCCCAACAACGTATAATTGTTGAATAGCTGCAGGGCGATAAATATCACAAGCAACCAAAAGCGGTTTTTTATTCTTTTTTGTAAGTAAATAGTTAGCCAGTTTTCCAGAGAAAGTAGTCTTCCCTGAACCTTGTAAACCTGACATTAAAATCACTGTAGGATTTCCTGATAAATTAATTCCGGCAACATCTCCACCCATCAATTCTGTTAGTTCATCTTTAACTAACTTAACTAATAATTGTCCTGGTTGCAATGTTGTTAATACGTCCTGACCTATTGCTTTCTCTTTTACTTTGGTAGTAAAATCTTTAGCTATTTTAAAGTTGACATCGGCATCTAGTAAGGCTCTACGAACTTCTTTTAATGTCTCTGCTACGTTTACCTCGGTTATTTTTCCGTGCCCTTTTAATATATGGAAGGCTTTATCTAATTTATCGCTTAAATTATCGAACATGATTTTTTATTTTATTGAAGTGCAAATTTAAGCATTTGATTTTGAAGTTTAAATAGTATTATAAATAAAAAAAGACCACCTTATCAAGATAGTCTCTTTTTTATGATTAAATTCAACTTTAATTAATCTTTATCATCTAAATGCGTTTCATCTTCTAACAGATGTCTTAACTCATCCCCTAAACTATGATGTCCATCTTCTCCTAGTAAAGTACTGATTTCTATAACTCCATTTCCATTAGTATCTACAAGCAGTCCTTGACCAGCCAAGGCAGTAATTCTAGCTATAACAGCATCTAATTGTATTTTTATATTAAGAGTTAAGTCAGTGCCATTAACAGTAAAATCTTTGGATGGATCTAAAAAATCCATTTCAAGATCTACTTCTTCGCTACTTGAAACAACGAATGCTGTTCCATTAATAGTCCCTTTAATTAAGAAACTCTTCCCTGACATTTCACCTGGCAAAATACTTGGTTCAAATTTAAATTTAATCTCTTCATATTTTGCATTTGGAATTGATAAAGAAGCAATAGTCTGACTTAAAGCAGTATTAGCATCCAGTAAATCTAATAAAAAAGGCCCTGTCAGTTTAAAATCTTCATGAATAGAATCATGCGCATGTCTAACATCTTCTTCATCAGTTTCAAATTTAATTTTACCAATATTCACTTTAAAATCTGTAATTATAACTGTTGGTGTTACTCCTACTGCTGAACGCGATGCCAATGGTGCTTTACCGGTCGTAGCAACAGCTGAGGCTTTCAATACAACATTCCCATTTGAATTAGAATCTTGCGTACAAGAAATTGCCATGATGGCTAAAACTACTAAAATTGCTACTTTTTTCATATTTAATATTTGTTTAATTGATTTTTGTGAAATATAGGTAATCTGTTTCAGTACCACTGTTACTTGTTCCTCCTCTAAAGCGAATTCTAGAGTTATTAAATTCAAATAGTTTCCAATTAAGCTCTAAATCGTCAAAGGCATTAGCACTAAAATCGAGTTCAAATTCTCTAACTCCGTCTTTAAGTTTGGTAGACCAAACTCCACTTAACGAACTTCCTGATTTTGTAGCTATCACAGTATTGTTATTATTAAAAGTAAATACATAACCAATGTACAATTGTGTTTTTTCATAATCATGATAAAAATAAGATATTTCCCAAGATCCGTTTGTTAAGCTGTTATTAAAATCAAGTACTGTATTATTATTATCCGGACAACTATTTAAGGTTTCTTTTATTAGATTTT
>JBJOQF010000122.1:0-4130 GCA_046050185.1 Bacteroidota bacterium | reverse complement strand
TTTCTGATTCAGGAATAGGTTTTGATCCAAAATATAAAGAAGAACTTTTTAGAAAATTCACGAACAGAGGCAGGTTAGGAACGGCTAACGAACCTTCAACAGGAATTGGATTGTATTTATGTAAAAAAATAGTCGAAAAATACCATGGAAAACTCACGGCCGAAAGCGAAGGAGCAAACAAAGGCGCTACATTTTCAATTTTTTTGAATATGAATTGATTCAGTTAAACTTAAAAATTTTGTAAAAAAAAAACAGGGTTTATCAAAGTGTTTTTTAATGAATTGAATTTTAGAAAACTAAAAAAGTAGAAATATGAAACGAAATGCAATTGCAGTTTGGAATGGTTCACTTAAAGAAGGAGCCGGAAAATTATGGACACAAAGTAAAACTTTAGAAAACACACAATATTCGTTCAAATCCCGTTTTGAAGAAGGAGTTGGAACTAATCCTGAAGAACTTGTAGCTGCTGCGCATTCGGGTTGTTTTACAATGCAACTTTCTGCTTACATTACTGAAGCCGGTTTTCAAATTGAAAGTATCGAAACCAAATGTGAAATTGATTTGGTGGAAGGAACGATTATAACATCACACTTAACAGTAAATGCAAAAATTGAGGGAATAACGGATGAAGTTTTTCAAGAATTAATTACAAAAGCAGAGAAAAATTGTCCTATTTCTAAACTATTGAATGCAGCAATTTCTACTACAGCTTTACTAGTATAAAAATAGTAATCCATGAAAAAAGGCTCAATTTAATTGTAAATCGAGCCTTTTTTATTTGATAAATTTCACAAAATACATTACCAAAGTTGATGTACTTCAGGTTTGAAATAACGCTCATAAATTTCATTCATGGCTGCAGTTTTTTCATAGGTTAATTTTGGTAAATCGTAAACCGATAAATTAGACAATACATGACTTTCGTTTGATGCACCAGGAATAATGCAGCTTACTTCATCAAAATTCAAAATCCATTGCAAAGCAATAGGAGCCAAATTTGTTGCTTCAGGAAATAATGCTTTCAATTCTTCTACTGCTTTTAAGCCTAGTTCGTAATTAATTCCAGAGAATGTCTCGCCTTTGTCAAAAGCGGCACCATTCCGATTAAAATTGCGGTGATCGTGAACGTCAAAAGTTGTTTTAGCATTAAATTTTCCTGTTAGAAGTCCGCTCGCTAAAGGAACTCTTGCAATGATACCAATATCACGTTTTAGCGCTTCTTTGAAAAATAATTCGGATGGACGCTGACGAAAAAGGTTAAAGATAATCTGAACTGTTGTTACATTTGGGAATTCAATAGCTTTTAGTCCTTCTTCCACTTTTTCGACACTAACACCAAGATTTAAAATCTTTCCTTGTTCTTTTAAACGATCAAACATTTCAAAAATTTCCGGACGGTAAAACACTTCCGTTGGAGGGCAGTGCAATTGTATTAAATCCAATGTTTCTAACCCAGTTCTTCTCAAGCTGTCTTCTACAAATTTTTGTAATACTTTTGGTTGGTAGCCTTGATTGATATGCGGATTGATGTGTCGGCCACATTTAGTCGCAACATAAATTCGTTCCGAACGGGAACGAACCACTCGGCCTACAGCAGTTTCACTCAGTCCATTTTCGTAAACATCAGCAGTGTCAATAAAATTTACGCCGTTATCGATGGCTGTATTAATTAACTCATCTGCGGTTTTATCATTAAAAAGAGAACCCCATTTTCCGCCTACTTGCCAAGTGCCAAGTGCTATTTCGGAGATTTCAAAATCTGTTTTACCCAATCTGCGATAGTTCATTTTTTATGTTTTTTTAAGTGACAGTTTATTTTTCTGATAAAGCTTTGGTTATTGCTTCTTCGGCAAGTGGAGCCATTACTTGATAACCCGTCTTGTTGGGATGTAAGCCATCATTAGAGTAAGAAGCAAGCAGTCCTTTTCTTCCATCTACCATTGCCGAATAATAATCAAGATATACAATGCCATTGGTAGCGGCGTAATTTTTTATCATTTCATTTAGAGTCACCACTTTTTCAGCAGGATTTTGATTGGGTTTCCAAGGAAAATCAAGAGCGGGTAAAACGGAACAAAGAATTACTTTAATCTGGTTTACTTTTGCCAATTCAGCCATAGAAAAAATATTATTTTTAATCATATCCAATGTTGCAGGGCCTGTATTTCCGGCAATATCATTTATCCCGGCTAAAATGATTACTGCGGCTGGTTTTAAAGCAATAACATCAGCTCTGAAGCGTACTAGCATCTGAGGCGTAGTTTGGCCGCTTATTCCGCGATTTATATATGGTTTGTCTGAAAAGTATTCCGGATTTATTGTTGTCCAAAATTCCGTAATGGAATCGCCCATAAATACAATTCTTTTTTGTCCTGCTGCTGCCGGTTCGAGATTTGTATTTTCGTTTTGGTATTTATTTAAATTTGGCCAGTCTTGTGCGTGTGCTTTTCCTCCCATAAATGATGTTAAAAATAAAATGCAGTATAATAATGTTGTGTTTTTCATTTGCAACCAAATTAGAAACTCATTAGTTTATAAAAATATACAAGAAAGGGCTACTGGAAATGTGTTGAAAAAATATGATAAAATTTAAACCACATAAGAAATATAAGTACACATAAGCTAAATAATATAAAACTAAAACTTAAATGACCTTATATTTTTTACATGTTTAAAAGAAGAAAACTTTTTTAAAGTACTCTGTTTATGATTTTAACATAAAATTCAGCAGAAAGAATCAGCCTTACTTTTTATATCAAAAAGATACAAAAGGAAAGCTGATTTGTAATTTTTTAATCAAACAAATCTGAAGATAAATAACGATCGCCACGGTCACAGATAATGGCAACTATCACACCCGATTCCAAATTTTTAGCTATTTTTATGGCTGCAGCAACAGAACCTCCGCTGCTCATTCCTGCAAAAACACCTTCTTCAAGAGCCAACCGTTTGGTCATATCTCGTGCTTCTTGTTCTGTTACTTCGATAGTCATATCTACTTTTGAGGCATCAAAAATTTTAGGTAAATATTCTTGGGGCCATTTTCTGATTCCCGGAATTTGAGAGCCGTCACTTGGTTGTGCGCCTACGATTTGGATTCCCGGATTTTTCTCTTTCAAATAAGTAGAAGTCCCTATAATCGTTCCTGTAGTTCCCATAGCAGAAACGAAATGAGTTATGGTTCCCTCAGTGTCATTCCATATTTCTGGACCTGTCGTTTTATAATGTGCTTTCCAGTTGTCATCATTTGCAAATTGATTCAACATAATGTAGCCGCCTTCAGCTACTTTTTTATCAGCATAATCTCTGGAACCAATAATTCCTGTTGCAGCAGGTGTTAAAATTACGGTTGCACCATAAGCGCGCATGGTCTGGGTGCGTTCTTTGGTAGAATCTTCCGGAAGAATTAGTTCAATTTCGATATTAAATAGTTGGGCAATCATTGCCAAAGCAATTCCTGTATTTCCACTGGTCGCTTCAATGAGTTTGTCCCCTGTTTTTATTTCGCCTCTTTCCAGTGCGGATTTAATCATATTGTAAGCGGCTCTGTCTTTTACACTTCCTCCGGGATTGTTACCTTCAAGCTTTAATAAAAGTTTTACGTTTTTATTTTTTACCAAATTAACAGTTTCCACCAAAGGGGTATTTCCAATCAGGTCTAATAATTTTTGTGGCTTCATGCTAATTTATTTCTTTTATTTTTACTTCTGTAGTTGTAGTGTTGAGGACAATAGATTTTTCAGGAATAGATTTGGTGACCCAAGCATTTCCACCAATAATACTATTTTTACCAATTACGGTTTCTCCTCCTAGGATAGTCGCATTAGCATAGATACAAACATTTTTTTCCACGGTAGGATGTCTTTTTGCATTTTTCATATCCTTGCTTACGCTTAATGCTCCTAAAGTAACTCCTTGGTAAATTTTCACGTGTTTTTCAATCACAGTCGTTTCTCCAATTACAATTCCGGTGGCATGATCTATAAAGAAAGGCGATGCAATTGTTGCACCTGCATGAATATCTGTTCCCGTGATGCGATGTGCGTATTCGCTCATCAATCTGGAGAAAAGCAATAAGTCTAATAAATACAATTCATGACTCAATCTGTAAATGGCAATTGCATAAAATC
>JBJOQF010000121.1:0-3960 GCA_046050185.1 Bacteroidota bacterium | reverse complement strand
TGGGAATCGCGGGTCAACACATTCGCAGTATTCAGCATACGGATTATATAAGCAGAAACAATCCAGAGGAGGTTATAGATGGAAATGATATTCAACTTCTAATTGACCAGGTAAATAAATTAGCAATGTTACCCGGTGAAGAAATAATACATGTTTTGCCACAAGAATTTAAAATTGACGGACAATCTGAAATTAAAGAGCCTATAGGAATGTATGGCGGAAGATTAGAGTCTAGTTTTCATGTTGTAGTAGGACAAGCTGCATCAATTCGTAATGTAGGCAAATGTATTCAAAGTTCAGGAATTGAATTGTCAGGTTTAACCTTGGAACCATTAGCTTCGGCAGATGCTGTTTTGAGTCAGGAAGAAAAAGAGGCCGGTGTTGCACTTATTGATATAGGTGGTGGAACAACAGATTTAGCCATTTTCAAAGATGGTATTATTCGTCATACAGCGGTAATTCCTTTTGGAGGAAATGTAATTACTGATGATATTAAAGAAGGATGTTCTATAATTGAGAAACAAGCCGAATTATTGAAGGTTAAATTTGGATCAGCTTGGCCAGGAGAAAATAGAGACAATGAAATCGTTTCTATTCCAGGATTAAGAGGTAGAGAGCCAAAAGAGATTTCGTTAAAGAATCTTTCTAAAATTATTCATGCTCGCGTTGTTGAAATTATTGACCAAGTTTTTACAGAAGTGAAAGCATACGGACATGAAGATCCTCGTAAAAAATTAATTGCAGGGATAGTCCTTACTGGTGGAGGTGCTCAATTGAAACACATCAAACAGTTAGTTGAATATATCACAGGAATGGATACGAGAATTGGATATCCAAATGAACATTTAGCTGGAAATTCAGATGAGGAGATTTCAAGTCCTTTGTATGCTACTGCGGTAGGATTAGTAATGAACAGCATTGAAAACAAAACGGAAAGTGCGGTTAGAATGGATGCAATTGAACAACCAAAAGCACCGGTTTACAGACAGCCAGAAGTTCAAGAACCAGTAGTTGAGTATTCTGAAGCGCCAGTTCAGGAAGAGGCTCTAAATACTAACGAAAAACAAAATTCTACGGTAGACAAAATACAAAGGAATTTCTTTGATCGTTATGTTGATAAGATTAAGGATTTCTTAGATAATGCAGAATAAGGGCAGTGCCCAAAAAACACAATAATTAATAATAAATATAAAAAACCAAATAAAATGATGAGCAACTCAGAATTTGGAAGTATTTCATTTGATTTACCAAAGAATCAATCAAATGTAATAAAAGTTATTGGTGTTGGTGGAGGCGGTAGTAACGCTATAAACCACATGTTTAAACAAGGGATTAAAGGCGTAGATTTTATCGTATGCAATACGGATTCTCAAGCCTTACAAAACAGTTCAGTACCTAATAAAATACAGTTAGGAGTACATTTAACTGAGGGACTTGGTGCAGGAGCAAACCCAGATGTAGGACAGCAATCAGCTATAGAAAGTATTTCTGATATTGAAAAAATGTTGGATCACAATACTAAAATGGTGTTCATAACTGCCGGAATGGGTGGTGGTACAGGTACAGGTGCTGCGCCAGTAATTGCGCAATTAGCTAAAGAAAGAGATATTCTTACTGTAGGTATTGTAACATTACCTTTCTTATTTGAAGGAAAAGTGCGTCAGGAACAAGCCTTAATTGGTATAGAAAAATTACGCAAACAAGTCGACTCTTTAATCGTTATCAATAATAACAAATTAAGAGAAGTGTATGGAAATCTTGGTTTCAAAGCTGGATTCTCAAAAGCAGACGAAGTTTTGGCTACAGCCTCAAGAGGAATTGCCGAGGTAATCACACATCACTATACCCAAAATATCGATTTAAGAGATGCCAAAACAGTATTGTATAATAGCGGAACGGCTATTATGGGATCTTCTGTTTCTTCAGGTGAAAATAGAGCTAAGGAAGCAATTATTGCAGCTTTAGATTCTCCGCTGTTAAATGATAATAAAATCACCGGTGCCAAAAACGTATTGTTGCTTATCGTTTCTGGAACTAATGAAATTACAATTGACGAAATTGGAGAAATCAATGACCATATTCAAATTGAAGCAGGCCATAATGCAAATATTATCATGGGAGTTGGTGAAGACGAATCGCTTGGAGATGCAATTGCAGTGACTATAATCGCTACAGGTTTTGATATTGAACAACAAAATGAAATCGTAAATACACCACCTAATAAAATCATTCATATACTTGGTGACGAACAAAAAAGTGTTCATAATCTAAGTAATAAAACGGTTACTGCATTCGATTTGAATACAGAATCTCCGGTTTCTAATTCAAGTGAAAGAATTGTTTTTGATTTATTAGAAGATACTGTAGTTGTACCGGAGCCAGTTGTAACAGCACCAGCACCAACAATCAATAAAGAGGAATTGATGGTTATGTCTGAATTTATCAAAAATTTAGATGTTACTTTTGAAATCGTTTCTCCTATCACTGATATTGATTTTACAATTACTTCACCAATAGCCGAAGTTAAAGAAGTAAAAACAGAACAGCCAAAAGTTATTGAAAGACAAGAACAAACTACTTTTTCTTTTGATTTACCACTTTTCAAAACAGAACCAGTAGTGCAAGTGGATGAGAACAAAGTTTTGTTTGAACTAACAAATGAAACTCGTGATATTAAAGTAAATGAAGCAATTCAATTTGTTCCGGTAACTGAATTGACTGATAACGGAATCATCAAATATTCTCTTGAAGAATATATGGAACCTGAGAATGATTTCACAGCTAAGCCAGTTGCAAAAACTCCAGAAGTTGTTATTCCGGCTGAGTTGAATATTACTATGAAACAAGTTAATACATCAGTAAATACGCCTGCTGACTTTGATAACATTTCTCCTATGGAAATGACCATCGAAGAATCATTGCGAATACGAGCTGATGAAAGAAGAAAAAAATTAAAAGAATTCAATTACAAGTTTCATAATAATGTTTCTAAAATCGAAGAATATGAAAAAGAGCCTGCTTACAAAAGGTTAGGAATAGATATTTCAAACAATCAGGCTAACAATACAAATTCTAGAATTTCTGTGGGGACAGATAGCAACAACGATTTACAGTTGCGTTCTAATAACTCGTATTTACATGATAATGTAGATTAACTAACTCAAACCAAAATAAATGGCCCGAAAATTCAATTTAATTTTCGGGTTATTTTTTTTGTGTAGCGAGAAAAAAGCAATCTATTGTTAATTCCAGTAAATTTCTTTAAATTTGTCGGGCCTTAATCCAGCTGTCGTTTCAAGCTTTTTCTCGAAAATGCTTTTTTCTAAGTCCTTAAAAGAGCTTCTAAAGTCGCTTTTTAAGTCCAAGAAAAAATACATTTTCTCCTAAAAAGGCTTTTCACTTCCATCTGGGGCATTAAAAAGCAGTCGTTTTCATAATTAGCAGTTCAACAATCGATTAAACAAATAATCGATTAACCAAATTAACAATAAAGAATATGAGTTTATCAGTACAAATCATGGACGAAATGAAAACCGCCATGAGAGCTAAAGATACAGTTGCATTAGAAGCTTTAAGAGCTATAAAATCTGAAATCCTATTAGCTCAGACAGCATCAGGGTCAAAAGAAGAAATAACTGAAGACGACGAAGTTAAATTACTTCAAAGATTAGTAAAAACCCGTAAAGAAAGCGCTAGAATTTTTACAGAACAAAACCGTTTAGATTTAGCTGAACCAGAATTGGCTCAAATTGCAGTAATCGAAAAATTCTTACCGGCACAATTGAGTGAAACAGAAGTAGAAGCAGTGATTGCAAAAATCATCGCCGAAACTGGAGCTTCAGGGATTG
Source organism: Bacteroidota bacterium (assembly GCA_046050185.1). Lineage (GTDB taxonomy): Bacteria > Bacteroidota > Bacteroidia > Flavobacteriales > Flavobacteriaceae > Flavobacterium. The sequence continues at coordinate 112 of JBJOQF010000121.1, read as the reverse complement.
CTTCAATGGGAAAAGTTATGGGATTGGCTGCTGCACAATTAGGCGGAACTGCCGAAGGAAAAACCATTTCTACCATAGTTAAAAAATTATTGACATAAAATATTTATGATTT
>JBJOQF010000120.1:0-2939 GCA_046050185.1 Bacteroidota bacterium | reverse complement strand
ATATCCCAGGCCATGATGAAGATTTAGATGCCGGACGTGTCATTCGTTTTACAAAAGAAGCTAAATGGTATAACTTTCACCGTTTTCAACAATATTATTCTGTTTTTTTATACGGATTATTGACTTTCAATTGGGCCATTACAACGGACTTCAAACAAATGAGAAGTTACCTCAAAAGAAAATTATCTTATGGCGAAGCTAAAAGCCCTAAAATACTTTGGACTACTTTAATCATTACAAAAATTATCTACGTAGCTATTTGGATTGTTTTGCCAATTGTAATTGGAATCACATGGTGGAAAGTATTTGTTGGCTTTTTTATAATGCATTATACAGCAGGTTTGATATTAAGTGTAGTTTTTCAATTAGCACATGTTGTGGAAGAAACTACCAATCCATCTCCAAATGAATTAGGCGAAATGGACAATACTTGGGCAATACATCAATTATTCACAACGACTAATTTTGCACCAAAAAACAAAATTGTAAACTGGTATACTGGTGGTTTAAACCATCAAATTGAACATCATATTTTTCCAAATATCAGTCACATTCATTATGGTAAAATTGCAAAAATTGTAAAAGAAACTGCTGTAGAATGCAATTTACCTTATTATGAATACAAAAACATGCGTTCTGCAATAATAGCGCATTTCAAGCATTTAAAAGATTTAGGAATGAAACCAGAACTTACTTAATTGTAAAAATGATTTTAAACTATATATAAAAACAAATAATATAATAATTAACCTCCCTTAATTTTTAATAAAATTTGGGGCATTCAACACTTTTTTAATGAGCAATCCACTTTCAGACAGAATTAACAACCTGGCTACATCTCAAACATTAGCCATGGCAGCTTTGGCCAGAGAATTAAAAGCACAAGGAAAAGACATTATCAGTTTAAGTTTAGGCGAACCTGATTTTAATACCCCTGATTTCATCAAAGAAGCAGCAAAAAAAGCCATTGACGAAAACTACAGCACCTATTCTCCAGTAGAAGGATATGGTGATTTAAAAGAAGCTATTTGTAGAAAATTCAAAAGAGACAATGATTTAGAGTACAAACCCTCTCAAATCGTAGTTTCTACTGGAGCAAAACAATCTTTATATAACATTGCACAAGTCATGTTAAATGATGGTGATGAAGTAATTTTACCAGCTCCTTACTGGGTTTCTTATTTTGAAATCGTAAAATTATCTGGTGGAGTTCCTGTAGAAGTTCCAACTTCTGTAGATACTGATTTTAAAATTACACCCGAACAATTAGAAGCAGCAATCACACCAAAAACAAAAATGATGTGGTTCAGTTCTCCTTGTAACCCAAGTGGATCTGTTTATAACAGAGAAGAACTAACCGCTTTGGCTAAAGTATTAGAAAAACACCCAAACATATATGTGGTTGCTGACGAAATCTACGAGCACATCAATTTCTCAGGTACTTTTTGCAGCATCGGATCTATTCCAGGAATGTTAGAAAAAACAATTACGGTAAACGGAGTTGCAAAAGCATTTGCCATGACAGGATACAGAATTGGATATATTGGCGCTCCGGAATTCATTGCTAAAGCATGCACAAAAATCCAAGGTCAAGTAACCTCAGGAGCAAATTCTGTGGCGCAACGTGCTACAATCACTGCAGTAGATGCTGACCCAAGTGTATTAAACCACATGGTACAAGCCTTCCACAGCCGTAGAGATTTAGTGGTTGGATTATTGAAAGAAATTCCAGGAGTAAAAATCAACGTTCCAGAAGGGGCATTTTATGTATTCCCAGACGTTTCTTCTTTTTTTGGAAAAACATTAAAAGGTACATTTATCAAAGATGCGAATGATTTCTCTATGTATCTTTTGGCCGAAGCCAATGTAGCAACCGTAACGGGTGATGCATTTGGTAATCCAGATTGTATTCGTTTTTCTTATGCTACAAGCGAAGAATTATTAAAAGAAGCTTTACGCAGAATCAAAGAAGCAGTAGCATTATAATCAAAAGTCTTAAAGTCAAAAGTTGGAAAGTCACAAAGCCAACTTCTATTTATAGCAATAAAGCCTCAAGATGTTCTTGGGGCTTTTTTTTTGAGACAATCACAAGCCTCTTTATATTATTAGCAAAATATAAAGAACAGTTATAAAAACAAACAATCGCTTTTCAATACCTTATTTTTTAACGTAACAATTTTCCAAAAAATCCACTCCCGAATTAGCAATCTCAAATAATTTATAAGAACTTTGCAGACTTTTAGGCAAAAACCTAAATTCTTAATACTGTAGCAATTATAAAAGCATCATCCCATAGATGAAAAAGAAAATAGAAATACTCGCTCCTGCAAAAGATTTGATTCACGGAATGGCCGCTATCAATAGTGGAGCCGATGCTGTTTATATTGGAGCACCTCAATTTGGAGCCCGCTCGAATGCCACCAACTCGATTGAAGACATAGCAAAATTGGTGGAATATACCCATTTATTCAATGCGCAGGTTTTTGTGGTTATCAACACTATTTTATACGATAACGAACTGGAAACCTGTCGTCAGATGATTTATCAATTGCACGATATAGGTGTTGATGCCCTGATTGTTCAGGACATGGCAATTATGGAAATGGAGTTGCCTCCTATTACTTTACACGCTAGTACACAGGCCAACAACCGTGATGCCGATAAAATAAAATTCCTGAAAGATGCCGGAATGAAACGGGTGGTTTTAGCACGTGAACTGAACTTACACCAAATCAAAGAAATTAGTGATACATCAGATGTGGAACTCGAATTCTTCGTTACTGGCGCTTTGTGCGTTTCTTTCAGCGGCAATTGTTACATGAGCGTTGCTAATGGTGAACGCTCTGCTAATCGAGGTTCTTGTGCACAAAACTGCCGTTTGCCTTATAATTTAATAGATGGTCACGGCGATACTTTAATCAAAAACAGTCATTTGCTTT
>JBJOQF010000119.1:0-3470 GCA_046050185.1 Bacteroidota bacterium | reverse complement strand
AGCAACTAATAGCCGCATCCATCATGGTAATATTTAATAAAGCCATGTTTCTAGCCCATCGTACTTCACTATAATTTTGTTCTATAAATGCTTCGGTTGCAATGGCATTCCAATGTCCTGGTGGCGTATAAGTTCCTACACCATCGGCCCAAAAAGTAACAATTTCCATGTTTTTTCTTGATGGATTTTTACTGAAATTTTTTATTTCAGCTAATTCTTTTGCAAATTGTTCTGATTTTGTTGAAGGTGGTGGCACCGGACGACTGGCAATAACCATTTCAGGGGTCATAAGAAATGATTTAACCTTCCCGAATAATGGTAACATTGGAGGTCTAACAGGCAGTTCTAAAGACTTCCATGGCGTTTCTCCGGTAGCAGCAGTTTGAGTTTCTAATTGAGTCCAAAGAGCCTGATTGCCAATGGCAGCTCCTACACCATCAGTTGAAGCTCGTGTAATAAATTTAGCAGCAATTTTTCTGCCTAAAATTATACCGGCTTCTACATCACTTCGAACATTGGCACCACTAATAATGCGATATAATTTTTGCTCTTCTGCTTTTTCGTCAATGTATGCGATTTCTGTTGGGAACAATAATTTTAATAATTCAACTGTAACGCCAGATAATACACCATCCTCTGAAGGATAAGAAGGCATGGTGCTTTTTGGGATTAAAACTTGTAAAGTTGCATCAACAGTAAAAGGAGCAGCTCTATTGTATAGTTTTTTATAATACCAAGTGGCAACCATTGCATCATATTGTGCAGCACTTACATAAGCATAGGCTCTAGCGGCATAGGGTGGATTTGAAAATGGAAATTGCGGATTCGCAAATGGATTCGCTGCCGAAGGTGCCGGATAAGTTCCGTCTTCATTTTGATAAGGAGGACGGTTGTGTCTTGCCACTAAAGTCCGCATAATTTCATTCCAGCGTAAAACACCACCAGCACTCCAATATTTTATTATTCTTTTTTGATCTTCTGATATATTGACTTGGTAGCTTTTTATTTCATTGATTTCTCTTGTAAATGCAGGTGTATTTGTAGCTACAGGCGCATCAAGTGGGAATTCATTTGGAGCCGTCAATAAAAAGGTTTTCCAAGTTCCGGCCAAATCATCAGTATTGGTAGGATTCAAAGCTTGAAATTGTTCGTTTCGTTCAATAATATCGTCACTACACGAATAAGTACAGGCAAGAAATAAAGCTAGAAGAGTTGTATAGGCTGTTTTTTGTATATTATTTTTCATCTTGTTTACTTGTTTTTTTAAAATTAATCACATAAAATGCACCACCATAAAAGGTATTCGATTTTCCAACATTTCGTCCTTCTACTACATAATTATACCCTCCTACAAGAGATAATTCAGGCATTTTTTTGAAAGTATATTTAGAGTTAACACCATACTTTAATGCATTCATAGTGTTACTTGGAAAAGGCATATTGTTTTTTGTAATATCAAATCCCCCAGATTGTGTTACCCAATTGTCTATAACAAATTCAGCAATCAATCTATTAGAACGATACCCAGCTCTAAAATTTACTGAAATAGCATCTGGCATATCGACTTTGTTCGTATAATGCATTTCGTCAGTGAAATAGGCATTTCTATCAATAGTTATGTTTGCTCTTCTTACATAAGCACCGGAGATTGTAGTAAAGAAGTTTCCTCTCTGATAATCTCCCATTAATCGCAATGAAACTGTTTTGCTGTGTAAACCAAGACTTAACGGTAAATAATCAGCAGGATAATCTGATAAAGGAGTTGTAAAACTTCCCAATGCATAAACAGAATAAGTATCTTTTCCAACGGTTTTTTCTAAAGGCATGTATTTTAGCGTAAGCGAAAGATCCTGAATTCCCTTTTGACCTTTCATAGTTCCGGCTGAAGCATTAGTCTCTACATATGGCACACTAAAAATAGCATTCAATTTATCAGAGATGCCATAATTTCCCATAAGTCCAATGGATTTTGTGGATACAGTACCAAGATTTAGATTCTCTCTTTTAAAAGATCCTTCCCAGTATTCATTCCAGCTGCTGTATTGGTATAAAGTTCCAACACAAAAATTGTTTTTACTCATCATGATACCATCGATATCTGTTTGAGCATTCATGAAAATAGATGCTAATAATAAGCAACTCAAGTAAATTTTTTTCATTTTAATAAAATGGTTTAATTATGAAATAGTATAAGTAATCTTTTGATTTAAAATTTTTCCTAAAAGAATAACTAAAGCATTATATCTTTAGTCATTAATCTAAATTTAATCTTTCATTGTCATTTTGTGGTTCAAATTGAAACGATAAGAATAACCTACATTAATAGAATAATCAGCAAATGCAGCGTCACCTTGTATATGTACATATTTACTTGGATCTGTGATTACTGAATTCTGTAAATTTTGATCAGCGATATCGGCAGCACTTTGAATACGATTTTTTACAACATTGTATGGTATATAAAGACTGAAGCCATGTTTTCCTATACGATATGAAAAACCATATTCAACTGCAATTACGTATCCAGGGCGGCGATATGCCACTTGACCGCCAAAAGCATCGTAAGCAGGAATTCCTTCAAATCTTCCGGCTAATGAAACAGTCAAATTTTCTTTTTTGTCAATAGCAGCCATAAATCCTGCACGACCAAAATATTGATCAGGAGATGCATAGATATTATACCCAGCTAAGCCTGCTTTTGGTGCTGATTTAAATGTACCGTTTGATTCTCTTGGATTAAACAAATAATATCCATTGGCAAAACCATAAAGACGACCGGTTAATTGTCTAAAAGCTTGTAGTTCTACTGAAAAGCCAACTCCTCCGTCACCAGGTTGAATGGCTTGATCCATTAGAACACTCTTAGTGGTACCATCGGTTTGTGGTGCATCATCCATTTCGTCATGGCTTCCGTTATTTAATTTCACACCCAATCCTATCATAATATTACCTTTTTCGGCCTTTTTTGGGTCAACAACCCAATAATTTACGCTCAATCGGGCATCAGCTATGCCATTAGCATAAACGCTGTAACGTAATGTATCGATTACGGGTGTTTTTTGTTTTAGTATTTGGGAACGCTCATTGTTTACATAAGGTAATGTGGCATTCAACTGAATGCGGTCCGTTAATCCATAAGAAATATTTAAATCAACAGCATGAGAATAAATATTCACTGCATTGCCACGTTCTTTGCCATTTGCGTCATGTCCACCGCCGGTTGTTTGACGTTGCGGTTGTTCTTCTGTACCAACAAAATGTCTCCAAGAGTGAAAATAACGATAGTTGGTCCCAACTTGAAATTCGCCTTCATTTAAATTATATGAATTTGAAGAATTTAAATTTTGACCTCCCATTTGGCGCACAGCCACACAGCCCTGAGCGTTAGTTTTTTGGGTATTGAAAGCAATTGTAAGGAATATAATAAAAATATAAATGGACTGTATAAAAGTTGAATTTTTCAAGGTTTG
>JBJOQF010000118.1:0-2560 GCA_046050185.1 Bacteroidota bacterium | reverse complement strand
GCAGGTTCTGATCAAGGTAAAGATGTATTGTTCTTTGTGGATAATATCTTCCGTTTTACACAAGCAGGTTCTGAGGTTTCGGCACTTTTAGGCCGTATGCCATCTGCAGTAGGTTACCAACCAACATTGGCTACTGAAATGGGTGCGATGCAAGAACGTATTACATCAACAAACAAAGGTTCTATTACATCTGTACAAGCGGTTTACGTTCCTGCGGATGATTTAACTGACCCGGCTCCGGCTACAACATTTGCTCACCTTGATGCTACTACTGTATTGTCTCGTAAAATTGCTGAGTTAGGTATTTATCCAGCAGTAGATCCATTGGATTCAACTTCAAGAATCCTTACGCCTCAAATTTTAGGTGATGAGCATTATGACTGTGCACAAAGAGTAAAAGAAATTTTGCAAAAATACAAACAATTACAAGATATCATCGCAATCCTTGGTATGGAAGAATTATCAGAAGATGATAAATTAGCCGTTTCAAGAGCGCGTCGTGTTCAACGTTTCTTATCTCAACCTTTCCACGTTGCGGAGCAATTTACAGGATTAAAAGGGGTGTTAGTTGACATTAAAGATACTATCAAAGGATTTAATATGATTATTGACGGTGAATTAGATCACTTGCCAGAATCAGCTTTTAACCTTAAAGGTACTATTGAAGAAGCTATCGAAGCTGGAGAAAAAATGTTAGCAGAAGCGTAATTGGTTGTTAGTTGTTAGTTGTTAGTTGTAAAGAAACAACCATCAACCATCAACCATCAACTATTAACTAAAAAAATTATGATTTTAGAAATAGTATCACCAGAAGCAAAATTATTTTCAGCTGAAGTAACTTCGGTTACATTGCCAGGAGTTGATGGAAGCTTTCAAATTTTGAATAACCACGCGCCAATCGTTTCTATTTTAGGAAAAGGTGTCGTGAAAATTACAGCTTCTACTTTTGCTTTTGCAAAAGAAGTAGTAAGTAAATTCACTAAGTTAGATGATCAAAATTATACGCTGGCTATCAATTCAGGAACAATTGAAATGAAAGACAATAAAGTTATTATTTTAGCTGACTAAAGTATTTTCGATTATAAAAAATTAAAGCCTAACGCAAACGTTAGGCTTTTTTTATGTCCAATTCCAAAGCATGATATTCCAAATAATGTCATCATCTTTATAATTGTCTATCACTTTGAAGCCAACTGCTTCGTGTGCTTGCATGGAACGAAGGTTTATAGTGGCAACTTCGGTAATTAAGTAATCAAATTCATTTTGCAGTTCCTCTCTGTAAAAATGATAAAGCCCTCGGAATATTCCTTGTTTTCTATACTTTTTGTCTACGCAAATTTGACCCATTACAACGTATGTTTTGTTATTGGGGACTAATCCGTCAATTCTTTCAAACATGGGGATAAGAACCTCAATTTCGTTTCTAAAGCTGGAAAGCATCACTAAAGCAAACCCAATTACCGTATCGTTGTCTTTGGCAATAATATGTGCACACGCTGCATTCATTTGTTCTAATAAGGCAACGGTATGCTGTACGGTAACAAATCCTTCTTGAAGTTTTTCTTCTGGAGTTATATTTTGAGCGCCATTTTGTAATTGTAGGGCTCTAATTTGTTCTAGTTCGTCTAGTGTAGAAACTCTTTTATAAATTATAGATTTCATTGGTTTTAGTGATTGGATCTTAATTAATATTTATTGTCTATTTGTAATTATTAAAAACGATTCTCAATACACGTCACTTCGAGTGCGAAGCGTATCGAGAAGTTTTGTTCCTTTTTACTCCATAAAAAACATTCCTTTAAATTTGTATTTACAACTAAGGGGTTAATCATAGATTAGGCTTAACAAATTTTAATTTTTTATAATTAGTTTCGAATTCATTTCAGCATAATATTTTTCGTTATATTTTCCAGCAACTATAAGTGCTCCCGAAATCAATACAAGATTTTTAATAATGTATTGCCCAACTAAGGTAGGGCAATAAGGAAAAGCATCAAAGCATACTGTTTTTAGTGTAAAAACTGGAAAGAATGTAACTGTCATGTGCATTAATAACAATACAATTGTATAAGGAATAAATCTTTTTATAAGTAATCCAAGGCCAATAATCACTTCGCAAATGCCAAGAATTGGAATGAATATTTCTGGTTTAAACCAATAAACAGTTTGTTCTACCAAATCACCGGCAGGACTCATCCCAAAAATTTTTAAAGCACCAAACCAGGCATAAATTATTGCCAGAGAAATTCGCATCATATTGACACTATGTTTTTCCATTTTTTTACTAAATCTAAAATAAATGAAGTTGAATGTTGGTTTCATAATGAAATTATTAGTTGTATGCGTTTCCTGTTTTTCGAAATCAGAAAAGATTGTTGTTGTATTTTGAAATAGTTAAAGAATAAAAAACCTAACAGATTTCCAACGTCTGTTAGGCTATAGTTGATAATGAGATGTTAAAACAAACCATTAAAACAAGTATCAACCTTATTTTGATTATTCAGCACCGTCTATAGTAGCTCTTGCAATTGCAAATCCACCTACTTTTTCGCCTAATTCC
>JBJOQF010000117.1:0-5892 GCA_046050185.1 Bacteroidota bacterium | reverse complement strand
TTGGACTGTCTTTTTGCCAATACGCTATTTGAGCTTGACTTTGCATCCAAACTTCGCCTACAACATTAAAATTTGGGTATTCATCAGTAACTGATTTTGTCCATTTTGCAATTCCTTTTGGATCTGAGTAATTATAGGTATCGACTCTAAATCCATCTAAATTAGCATATTCAATCCACCAAATTGCATTTTGAATCAGGTATTTTAATGTCAAAGGATTCTTTAAATTTAAATCGGGCATCGATGGAACAAACCAGCCATTCAGGCAGGTTTCGGTGTCAATTTTAGAAGCGTGGATATCATTTATAACCGTTCTTTTATGATTGGTTTGGGTATAATTATCAAACTGATTGATCCATTCATGTGTAGGTAAATCTTTCATCATCCAATGTTCAATTCCCCAATGATTAGTCACGTAATCCATCACTAATTTCATGTTTTTCTTATGCATTTCATCAGATAACCGTACATAATCTTCATTAGTTCCGTAACGTGGATCTATTTTATAAACATCAGATTGACCGTAAGTATGATAGGAAAAAGCAGCGTCATTATCTTCGCAAAGCGGCGTACTCCATATTGTTGTTGCGCCCAGTGAGGAAATGTAATCTAGATTTTTTATAATTCCTTCAATGTCGCCACCGTGTCTTCCTCCTGGTAATTCGCGGTTGAATTTTTCTGTAGTGGTGTTTTCGCTATCGTTACTTCTGTTCCCATTTGCAAAACGGTCCGGCATCAGCAAATACATCATATCCGAAGCATCGTAGCTTTTGCGTTGCGCTGAATTGTCTCTTCTTTTCTTTAAAGCATATTTTTGGGTGAAGGACTCTTTATTGTTGTTTTTGAAAGTAAAAATCAAATCAGTTGCCGGTACTTTTTTGGTGTCAACCGTAACGAAAAGGTAGTTGGGATTTTCCGTTCTTTTAATGTTTGTGATTTTTATAGCATTAGATACTGTAACTTGATATTCTGCTATGTTTTTACCGTAAAACATGATTTGTAGTTCTGGATTTTTCATGCCAGCATACCAAAAAGGAGGTTCGATTTTTTTAATTTGAGCATTTAACGATAAAGACATAAAAAAAAGGAATAAGATTATTTTTTTTAGAAAGCTCTTATTTGTGAACGGGAATGTACCAATTTTATTCATTATTAAATTATATTTTATTGATATTAAATTTGAAATAACTGAAAAACTAGATTTTAGAAACGATAATCAAATTAAACAATCCCAATGTTTATTGGGATTGTTTATAAGCCTTGCGGGGCTTGGTATTAAATGATTTGAATTAACTACAAGTTCTAACCATTAATTTTTTAAACAGTAACTGTTTTATCTGCTGTTACAATTATATTTTTACCATTTACGACTATCGCCAATTCTTTGTTGCCATCCATTGAAAATGTTGTTTCCTTGTGATTGATGGCGACTTTCAGAATTTGGTTTCTAAAGTTGATTTTAAAAGAATAACCGTTCCATTCTTTTGGGATTTTTGGGGAAAAATGAAGTTTGTTGTCTTTAATTCTCATTCCGCCAAAACCTTCTACAATACTCATCCAGGTTCCTGCCATTGATGTAATATGACAGCCTTCTTCTACTTCTTTATTATAATCGTCTAAATCCAAACGCGAAGTTCTCAAATAGAACGTATATGCCATATCCATTTTGTCTAATAAAGCAGCCTGAATCGAATGCACACAAGGCGAAAGTGAACTTTCATGAACCGTAAATGATTCGTAGAATTCAAAATTATTTTTCAGTTCTTCTTTCGAAAAATGATCTTCAAAGAAATAGAAACACTGTAAAACATCGGCTTGTTTGATATAAGGAGAACGTAAAATTCTATCCCAAGACCATTTTTGGTTGATTGGTCTTTGACTTTTGTCTAAATCAGCTACTCTGACTAATTCTTTGTCCAAGAAACCGTCTTGTTGCAAGTAAACGTTATGTTCTTCAGAAAAAGGGAAATACATAGTATCCGAAACTTTTTTCCAAGATTGTAATTCAGCATCTGAAATTTTTACTTTTTCGGTAATTCTTTTGTGATCCGAAGGGTATTCTAAGGACACTTTTTGAATCTGTTCGTAGGTATATTCCAAACACCATTTTGCAATATAATTAGTGTAGAAATTATTGTTTACATTATTCTCGTATTCATTTGGACCTGTAACTCCAAGAATTACATATTGGTTTAAATTAGTAGAAAAATTGGCTCTTTGATGCCAAAAACGAGCGATTCCTATTAATACTTCCAGTCCTTTTTCAGGGATATAACTGTAATCGCCAGTGTATCTGTAAAAGTTATAAATGGCAAATGCGATGGCTCCATTTCTATGAATTTCTTCAAAAGTAATTTCCCATTCGTTATGACATTCTTCGCCATTCATGGTTACCATTGGATACAAAGCAGCTCCGTTAGTAAATCCTAATTTGGCAGCATTTTCAATGGCTTTGTCTAATTGATTGTAGCGGTAGGCCAATAAATTTCTGGCCACTTCCTGATCTTTGGTCGCCATGTAAAACGGAATGCAATATGCTTCAGTGTCCCAATACGTAGAACCACCGTATTTTTCTCCGGTGAATCCTTTTGGTCCAATATTCAAACGAGAATCTTTTCCTAAATAGGTTTGGTTTAACTGGAAAATATTGAAACGAATTCCTTGCTGTGCTTTTACATCCCCATCAATAGTAATATCTGACATTTCCCAAATTTTTGCCCAAGCATCAATTTGTTCTTGTAACATTTGATTGTATCCTTTTGCTAATGCGGATTGGATTACTTTTTCGGCAGCGGTAATTGTATTTTCATGATTCAATGAAACGGTATAACCGCCCATTTTTTGAATAGATGACTTTTGGCCTTGAGCCACAATAACATCGTAACTAAATTGAATTTTATCAGATGTTGCATCAATATTAGAAGGAGAAATAGCTGTTTTTTCGCCATTAGACAAAATGCTATTTTGCATGAAAGTAGTTACTTTGAAATGCGTTTTGAACGTTTGTGCCGTTACAAAAGCTTCGTTTCCAGATTTTTTTACGTCAAGCGGTTCCCAGAATTTTTCTTCCCAGTTTGCATCTTCATTGGTTATGCCAGCGTCGATATATGGTTTGTAAACTATTTTTGAATCTTTGTTTAAAGGAGTGATTTCGTAATTAATAACGCCAACTTCATCCAAAACGATAGAAAGAAAACGGCGAATATTTACTGAAATCTCCGTTCCGTTTTTCAAAGTTGCTTCAAAAGAACGATTGTACCAACCTTCTTTCATATTCAATTCACGGCGAAAGTTTTTGACTTCGGGACATGCATTTAAATCCAGTTTTTCTCCGTTGATTTCGATATCAATTCCAATCCAGTTTGGAGCGTTTAAAACTTTGGCAAAATATTCCGGATACCCGTTTTTCCACCAACCCACTTTAGTTTTATCCGGATAATAAATTCCTGCAATATAACTTCCCTGAAATGTTTCTCCAGTATAGGTTTCTTCAAAATTAGCACGTTGTCCCATCGCCCCGTTACCAATACTAAACAGGCTTTCAGATGATTTTACGCTTTCTGCATCAAATCCTTCTTCTATGATAGACCAATTGTCTGGTTTTATATAATCTTGGTTCATTCTTTTATTTTGTTTAAAGTTTAAAAAGTTTAAAGTTGTTGAAATTCAACATAGTTTTTTCTAACTTTTTTCTTCTTGTATCTTTATTCTGTTTGATTCTATTTTCTAATTAATTCTTCGATGAAGTGGGTGTCTATTTCCGTAAAATCTTTAAAAATGTATTTTGCTTCATGTAACACCGCTTTTTCGCCAATTCCTATACTTATCATTTTTCCAATATTGGCTGCTTGAACGCCTGCAACTGAATCTTCAAAAACAATAGCGTTTTCAGGACTTATATTCAATAATTTAGTGGCAATCAAGAAAACTTCTGGATCTGGTTTTGCATTGGTAACATCATTTCCATCTACAATAGCATCAAAGTAAGATAGTATTCCTGTTTTTTCTAGAATTGGTCTCGCATTTTTACTGGCAGAACCTAAAGCGATTGGCTGGCCTTTTTCTTTTAAAAACTTCAAAACAGGAAAAACCCCCGGAAGAATTTCACTTTCGTTCATGTCAACTAAATAGGATAAATAATCCTCGTTTTTTTGAACTAACCATTTGTCTTTGTCTTCTTGCGAAGCTTTCACTTTTCCTAATTCTAATATAATATCCAAAGAACGCACGCGGCTGACTCCTTTTAATAATTCGTTGTGTTCGAGTGTAAAATCAATATTTAATTCATTTGCGATTTTTTGCCAAGCTAAATAATGGTATTTTGCTGTGTCTACAATCACTCCGTCAAGGTCAAATAGGAATGCTTTTTTATTATTCATGAATTTCAATTTTTGTTCTGTTGTTTACTCTAAGTGTAAGTAAACCGGCAAATATCATAGATACACCGCCAATTAATAATGCGTAAATAGGTTCGTTTTGAAAAAATTGTTTAACAACAAAACCAAGGATTGTTGCAGCAACAATTTGAGGGATAACTACAAAAAAGTTGAAAACACCCATATAGTATCCCATTTTTGAAGCGGGTAAAGTGCCTGATAACATGGCGTAAGGCATTGATAAAATACTGGCCCAAGCAATTCCAACTCCAATCATTGGAATTAATAATAAATATTTATCTCCAATAAAATAAATAGAAAGTAAGCCTACGCCTCCTGAGCACAATGCCAGTAAATGCGTGTATCGAACTCCTACTTTTTTTGCTATTACAGGCAATAAAAAAGCAACTGCGGCTGCTATACCGTTATAAACAGTGAAAAGTACAGATACCCAGTCAGCAGCGTCATTGTAAATTTTTGAAGTTGTGTCAGTTGTTCCAAAAATATGCTGCGTAACTGCTTGCGTGGTGTAAATCCACATAGAGAAAAGAGAAAACCAGGAAAAGAATTGAACCCAAGCCAATTTTTTCATTGTGGTGGGCATGTTCAATAAATCGGTCATGATGATGGTGAATCCATTTTTTATTTGAATAATTCTAAGTCTGGAAGTAATCATGAATAAAATTCCAATCACAATTAAACCAACAAATAAAATATAGAGTTCTTTAGTAAGTCCATTTTCGTAAATAATAAACGAAATGATGCTTCCTAACAAAGTCATTACAAGTCCTAAATTGAATTGTCTTTTGATATTCGCTTTGCTTTCAAACTCGGTTTCAATTGGAGCTGCATCTTTAGAGTCTTTTTTTTGTTCAAAAGCTTGTAATTCTTCGGGAGAATATTCAGTAGATTTAAAAATAGTCCATAGTACAGCTAGTAGAAAAACAATTCCTCCTATATAGAACGACCATTTCACTGAATCAGGAATGATACCTTCTGCGGCAGTATTGCTTACGCCAAAAATATTCGTAAAAATATAAGGTAGTAAAGAACCAACCACGGCACCTAATCCAATGAAAAAACTCTGCATGGCAAAACCTAAAGCACGCTGATTTTCGGGTAAATTATCCCCTACAAAAGCACGGAAAGGTTCCATCGTAATGTTGATGGAAGCATCCATCATCCATAATGTTCCTGCTGCAATCCATAAGGATGGCGAATTGGGCATTATAAATAAAGCCACTGATGATAAAATAGCACCTGCCAGAAAATAGGGTCTGCGTCTGCCTAATTTTGTCCAGGTTCTATCACTAAAATAACCAATTATGGGTTGGATAATTAAACCAGTAACAGGAGCGGCAATCCATAAAATAGGGATTTCATCCACTTTTGCGCCTAATGTTTCAAAAATTCTTGAAGTATTTGCGTTTTGCAGTGCAAAACCAAATTGTATTCCTAAGAAACCGAAACTCATGTTCCAAATTTGCCAGAAACTTAATTTACGCTTTTCCATTAT
>JBJOQF010000116.1:0-5688 GCA_046050185.1 Bacteroidota bacterium | reverse complement strand
ATTTTAAGAGGAAGACTGCATTTGTTTGATCCTGCTGAATCCCGTGGCTTACGCTTACCGGTTGATGTTTTTTTTAAATCTTTGGCGTTAGACCGAATGGGAAAAAGTATTGGAATCATTCTTTCCGGAATGGGATCTGATGGCAGTTTGGGACTAAAAGCCATTAAAGAAAAAAATGGAGCTGTACTTGTTCAAGAACCTGCTTCTGCAAAATTTGATAGTATGCCGCGCAATGCAATCGAAGCTGTTATGGTGGATATTGTAGCTCCCGCGGAAGAATTACCCGCTAAACTGATTGCCTTACTCCAATATTTCCCTGAAATAAACCTGGATTCAGAAATACCTGTTAAAAGTGAAAGTAGTATTGATAAAATTATAATATTACTTCGAGAACAATCAGGACATGATTTTTCCATGTATAAAAAAAACACGTTAATGCGACGTATTGAAAGAAGAAAAGCAATACATCAAATAGATAAAATACAGACTTACGTTCGTTTTTTACAAGAAAATCCTAAAGAGGTTGAGTTACTTTTCAAAGAATTGTTAATTGGCGTAACCAGTTTTTTTAGAGATACTGCCGTTTGGGAAAAACTTAAAGAGGAAATTATTCCTAATTTGTTAAAAAAAATCCCTGACGGATATACTATTAGGGCATGGGTTCCAGCCTGTTCAACAGGCGAAGAGGCCTATTCATTGGCTATAGTTTGTGAGGAAGCTATGGCAAAAATGGAGGAAAATAAAAATATTAAAATCCAGATTTTTGCCACTGATTTAGACCTAGTAGCAATAGAGAAAGCCAGAAAAGGATTGTTTTTATCTGATATAGAAAAAGAGGTGTCACCAGAGCGAATTAATCGCTTTTTTATTACTGAAAAAATGGGTTACCGAGTGAATACTTCCATTCGCGAAATGATAGTATTTGCTCCCCATGATGTCATAAAAGATCCTCCTTTTACAAAACTGGACCTGTTGACTTGCCGAAATATGTTGATATATATGGAGCCGCAATTGCAAAATAAATTAATAAAGTTATTTAATTATAGTCTTAATCCAGAAGGGATAATGGTACTAGGTACTGCAGAAACAATTGGAAGCAGTATTAAGGGATTTGAAGTAATTGATTCTAAATTAAAAATTTTTAAACGTACTTCAAAATCAATAATTCCTGAGATTCCCGATTTCCCAAGCTCTTTTTCCAAAAATAAAAGATTAACCACGGATATTATGAAAGAAACTAAGGTTGTAGAAAATATACAAATCCTTGCAGATCAAATTTTACTTCAGCGTTTCTCACCAGCAAGTATATTAGTTAACAATAAAGGTGATATTATTTATATTACCGGCAGAACAGGTAAATATCTGGAGCCAGTAGCTGGTAAAGCAAACTGGAATATACACGCAATGGCTCGTGAAGGTCTAAGAAATGAATTACCGGTTGCTTTCCGTAAAGCATTGCAAAGCTTTGATCCTGTAAAAATTGAAAATGTAAAAATTGTTGAAAACGGAAGTAAATATTTTGTAAATTTAACACTCCAACAAATTGAAAGTCCTGAAGCCTTAAAAGGGATGATTATCTTAGTATTCAGTGATGTACAAGAAAATGTAGAATCAGAAGGAAATGCATTAAAACAAAGAAAGCAAAGTGTTTCCAGAAAACAAAAAGCACTAGAAGCGGAACTAATTCGCTGTAATGAAGATTTGAACAGTACTCGTGAAGAGATGCAAACCTCACAAGAGGAACTAAAATCAACCAATGAAGAGTTACAATCAACTAATGAGGAACTGCAGTCTACTAACGAAGAGCTTACTACCTCCAAAGAAGAACTGCAAAGCCTAAATGAAGAATTGCAAACGGTTAACGCAGAACTTCAAAGTAAATTAATTGATTTTGAACAGGCAAACAACGACATGAAAAACCTGCTCAATAGCACTGAAATTGCTACTCTTTTTCTAGATAAGGAATTAAATATTCGTCGATTTACAGATCCGGTGACTAAAATATTTAAATTAAGAGTAGCTGATACAGGAAGACCTTTTACTGATTTAGTTTGTGATTTGAAATATCCGGAAATGGAAAGTAATGCTCTTGAAGTTATCAAAACACTCACGCCAATTCAAAAAGAAGTTGAGACAAATGATAACAGATATTATTATGTTAGGATAATGCCATATCGTACTTTGGATGACCGTATTGATGGAATTGTGATTACTTTTACTGATATTACAACTGCAAAAAAAGCCGAAGAATCTCTGATAATCGAGAATCGTTATCGTCGGCTATTTGAATCAGCAAAGGATGGTATTTTAATTTTGAATTCAGAGACTGGAATGATAATGGATGTAAATCCTTATTTGGTTGAAATGTTAGGCTATTCACATGATCAATTTATTGAAAAATCTATTTGGGAAATAGGTTCATTAAAAGATATAGTTGCCAATAAAGATAAATTTTTAGAACTACAAAAAAACGAATTTGTCCGGTATGAAAATTTACCACTTGAAACTGCAAAAGGAATAAAAATTAATGTAGAGTTTGTAAGTAACGTATCTTTAGTAAATGGTAAAAAGGTGATGCAATGTATTATTCGTGATATATCGGATCGTATAGAGGTTCAAGACGCATTAATCTTTTCAGAAACACGTTTTGATCATCTTTTTGAATCGGTAAAAGATGGAATTTTATTCCTTGACGCAAAAACAGGAATGATAACTGCCATGAATCCATTTTTGACTGATTTATTTGGTCTTGCCGAAGAAAATTTTATTGGTAAAGAAATTTGGGGAATTAGTTTATTTAAAAGTATTATTCCAAATGCGGAAAAATTTAAAGAGTTGAATCAAAAAGAATTTATTAAGTATCAAGATATTGAAATTGAAACAGCAGAAAACATAAAAATAAAAATTGAATTTATTAGTATGATGTATTTTATAGGCAATCATAAGGTGATTCAATGTTTTATCCATGAAATCCCAAATAGCTGATTTAAAAAAGTAAATCCCAATAGGGTATAGCTATTATAATTCTCCAATTATCTCATTAAAATGAGCAATATTAACTTAGGTGGAAATTATGAAAAAAATAGAAAATAAATCAGAAACTATGGTAATTCTTCGGGAAAAAGCTGAAGAATTAAAAAAAACTAAAGACACAAAGTTAAATGCTAAACTTTCTGAAGCAGATACGTTGAAACTTATTCATGAATTTGAAGTTCATCAAATAGAACTTGAGATGCAGAATGAAGAACTTATTGTCGCAAAAGAACAGGCCGAAGTTGCTACTGAAAAATATACAGATTTATACGATTTTGCTCCATCGGGCTATTTTACACTTACAAAAACAGGTAAAATTATAGCACTCAACCTAACAGGTGCCCAAATGTTAGGAAAAGATAGGTCTCGATTGATAGAAAGTCAGTTCGGATTTTTTATTACTAATGATACAAAGCCAATCTTTAATCTTTTTTTAGAGAAGGTATTTAGCAGTAATAAAAAAGAATCCTGTGAGGTGAAGTTACTATTAGACGATAATAGTATGAATAATGTTTATATCACAGGCATAGTTGCTGAAGGAAGGGAAGAGGCACTTATTTCGGTTGTGGATATAACAGAACTTAAATTGACTGAAAAAGCACTTAAGGAAAGTGAAGAAAAGTATCGCGGATTATTGAATAATCTTGATGTAGGTGTTATTGTATATGCTTCGGACACTTCTATTATTTTATCAAACCCTAAAGCATCTGAATTGATTGGATTAAGTACCAATCAAATGAAAGGAAAAATAGCAATTAATCCAGTATGGAAATTTATAAATGAAGATTATGAAGCTTTACCAATTGAAAATTATCCTGTAAGCCAAATTATTAATGAGGAAAAGCCAATCAAAAATTTTATCATGGGAATTAAAAGACCTGATAATACTAAGACAATATGGCTTTTATTAAATGGATTTCCCGTTTTTGATTATCAGGGTAAAATAATGGAAGTGGTTACCAGTTTTATCGAGATTACGGAACTAAAAATATTAGAAATAGAATTGATAAAAGCAAAAGATCAAGCCGAAGCTGCCAATAAAGCAAAGTCTAGCTTTCTAATGAATATGAGTCACGAAATTAGAACTCCATTAAATGGGATAATTGGTTTCACTGATTTGTTAATGAAGTCAAATCTTGACAAAAATCAGTTTGAATATATGAATACCATAAATGAATCGGCAATAATATTGGCAGAAATTGTAAATAATGTTTTAGATTTTTCAAAAATAGAATCAGGAAAATTAGAATTAAATATTGAAGAATTAGATCTTTTTGAACTAACACATCAAGTTATAGATCTTTTCAAGTATCAGGCTTCTTTAAAAAATATAGATTTAATTTTAAATATAAATAAAAATGTACCTCAATATGTTTTTGCTGATTCCATTCGACTCAAACAGATTTTAGTTAATTTAATTGGGAATGCATTGAAATTTACAAAATCAGGTCAAATCTCGTTGAATATTAATAATAAATCCAATTTGGCAAAAAATAAAGCTGCCATAAATTTTTCAGTAAAAGATACAGGAATTGGTATAAAACATCAAAATCAGGAAAAAATATTTCAATCTTTCGTTCAAGAGGATAATTCCATAACACGCCAATTTGGAGGAACAGGCTTAGGATTAGCTATTTCAAATCAACTTTTAAGTTTGATGAACAGTCAATTAGAACTAATAAGTAGTTATGGACATGGAAGTAATTTTTTCTTTACCATTGAACTTGGAAAATCAAAACATATAATAGATCCAAGCGATTGCCATTTAAAAGAGGAAATCCTATCAACTGAAATTTTAAATCCTATCAAAGTATTAATTGCAGAGGATAATAAAGTGAATATGCTTTTGATAAAAACACTTCTTAAAGCAATAATCCCTAATTGTATAATATTAGAAACTTCAGATGGAATAGAAGCAATAAAATTGTATAAAAAAGAGCTGCCGGATCTCATTTTAATGGATATACAAATGCCGGTAAAAAATGGATATGAAACAACCATCGAAATTCGAAAATTAGAAAAAACTAAAAATATCCCCATCATAGCCTTAACAGCAGGAATAATGATAGGAGAAAAAGAAAAATGTATAGAATCAGGGATGAACGATTATGTTGCTAAGCCAATTATTAAATCAAATCTAGAATTAATTTTACATAAATGGCTGGATAATTAATTTGTTTAAATTTATTATCAAAATATAAAAGGAGATGAAAATAAATTCAATTAGGAGTTATTTTCATCTTTTTCTTTTTTCTCCAAACCACCATTTGGCTTTATAGGCTTGCTTTTTTAAACCAAATTTTTTAATAGCATGTTTTTTTATGTGGGTTATTAATTCATCAACTGAATCAGTAACAAATAAAAGTTTCATATCTTCCGGACTGATACTTTCATTTTCTGACATCACTTGAATATGATGAATTAGTTCTTCGTGGTATTTTTTATCAAAAATTACTATGGGAAAATTATTTATTATTTTATTTTGAATTAAGGTCAGGGCTTCAAATAATTCATCCAAAGTGCCTATTCCTCCAGGCATAACAACAAACGCATAAGAGTATTTTATTAAAATCACTTTTCTTACAAAAAAGTAAGGAATGTAAATCCATTTGTGTAAATATGGATTTGGTTTTTGTTCAACGGTAAGGACAATAT
>JBJOQF010000115.1:0-9405 GCA_046050185.1 Bacteroidota bacterium | reverse complement strand
CCAAAGCGATTTTGTACTAATTTATCTAAAATTCCAATCTGATTTTCTTTGTTTTGTAATTCATAAAATAGGTCCCAGCTAGTATTTTTAGAAAATAAATAACTGATTTTTGGAGCCAATTGATAACCGCTAATACTATAGTTTTTTTCAGGAAAATTTTCAGATTCAATAGCGGTTTGGATTGTTTTTACAAAAAAATTAAACAGCCAACTTTTCTGGTATAAATTAGTATATTGTAGTTGATGCGAACTATTTTTTGCTTCTTGAGTTCCTATTGACAATAAATTTTTTGTTTGATTTTGTAAATAAGTATACGTTACGGAATGTTTCTGTTTTCCTCGATTATAAAACAAACTATTTCTGAAACTGGAATTCAATCCCAGCACATTTTCTTTGGAGGTGCTAAAAGGATTTAATTCGAAATTATCGCCTTCGCTTTTTATTTTTCGATCAATTATAAAGGAAGTTTGGTTATAGAAATAAGAAAGTAATTTTTTTAATCCAAGTTCATTTTGCCATTGATTTGGATTTAAAGTAACTGATTGTGAGAACTTATTTTGATATGTTTTTATGTAAATTCGGTTCGGTAAAAATATCCGAATGTATTTTGCCTGGTCAATAAATGGAGCGATTTCAAATTCTTGTAATTCTTGAATTCCGTTGCTATTGTAATCATTCCAGGTATAAACGCCTTGCCCGGTCGGAACCTCTAAGTACGTGAATTCCTGTTGTGGGATACTTCCAGAATTAGTTTCATAAACAGTTGTGCTTTGAATTAATTGATTAAAAAAACGGTCTGAATACACAATTCTGGAATTTAATGAAGATTCCTTTTTCTTAGTTACATCAGCAAAATCAAGTACTCTGTAATTTACATAAGCAGTTAAATCACTTTTTTTGGTTTGAATTAGTTTTGATTTCAAATAGTATGTTTGCGATGCATTTACACGCTGTATAAATCCATTTTGTAAGCTGTCATTTTTTCGTCTCAAATAGCCTAGTTCTACAAAAACTTTGGTACTGTCCCCTCGTCCTGTAAAAAAACTATACTCCGTGAATCTTTGGCTTAAAGCCGAAAATTGATTTGTAGCTTTAATTTTTTCCTGATTGTCTTCTAATCTTAGGCTAGTGCCAATCCAGTTTTTATTAAAATGATAACGAGTCTGTGTTTGATTTCTATAAAATTTAGAAGACGATTCAATTCCATCGCTTTTTAAGAAACTACCATGATTTTGAACGGTCCAATTTTTTAATTCAAATACTCCATTAATTGTATGTCTGCTGCCAGAAAAGCTTTCTGAGAAATCCAATTTTTCAAATTGATAGTTTAACAGTCCTTTGTTCTGGAGATTTTCTTTAGGATTTAATTCGAAATGTAAGCCTGAAACTAACAAACTTTGATTTCCGATGGCTGTAGTTCCTAAATTCCAATCTCGGTCAAATTCAATGCTGTAAAGACGTTCCACAGATTTGAAATTCTTCTGAATAAATTGATAACTGGCCAAAGCATCAATATTCCATTTTTTTGAAAATAAGCGTTGTTTAGCATTTATTTTGGCTGCTAAGCCACGATTTTCCAAATCATCAATCGATGAAAACAGATTTTTATCATTGTTGCTAATTCCTATTTCATAATCAAAGGCTGTTTTTTCTGTCGGTTTATATTTTCCTAAAAATGTTGCTACTTGAATTTTCGTTGGAGATATCAATTGGATTATCGGCTCATAATTTCCTTGGGGAATAGCATTAATTGGTTGAATGTATTCATAAATTCGGCCATTAGCCGATGAATTTTTTAAGATATAATTTCCCTTATTTGCTCCTACAAAAGTAAATCGAACATTGAAGAGTTCCTCTTCGGGATTGTTTGAATATTCGAAAACTTCAATAGAATTAAGAGTTGTTTTTCGATACAAAACTTTATTATCCGAATATGAATCCACATACGCAGAAGGCGCCGTCATCAAATCTGGATTGTCACCGGCATTCACTAAAATTCGGGCTTGTTCTGGAGAAAGATTCTGTTGTAAAGGTTGGTTTTTTAAATCACTTTCGGAGTATAAATAGCCTCCAAAACTCCATTTCTCATTTTCGTGCGAAGCTCCGGCATAGGTGACAAATCGAGAGTAATTTCGATCCGAATATTGGTATTCGATAGCGATTCGCATTTCGGAAGTAATGGTAAAAAGTGGTGTAAAAATAATTTCACCGGCATTATAATCAATGGTATAATCATTGTTTTCACCTCGTTTCAATAAAATTCCGTTCACATAAACCCGTTCTGAACCTGAAATAACGAGAACATATAATTCGCCATTTTGACCTTTTAATTTATACGGTCCCTGATTGCCTTCCTGACCTACAAAATTACTTTTGGCATATTGTCCTTTGACTAAAGCGACCGATGCAAAAACATTGGTTTTACTGTCTTCAGTTCCAAAATCGAAATTAGTGGCAAGTCCCTGTACTTTTTTATTGAAATTAAGGAACTGTGTTTTTTTGTTTTCAAGAAAAACATCTCCGGCTCTAATATTCCATTTGTCACTGAAAAGTTCCATAAATACATTGTCAAACTGATCTAATTTTTGAGAATAACCTCCATCTTGCAATGGAATATTGCTGTCTTGCAAGGAGGCTCTAAGGCTCACTTTCTCGGATAGTTTTCCTGTAATCTGTAAATCCAGATTCGAATTTAAAACTGTATTTTGATTGTTGCCAATAGTAACTCCACGTGTGATACTTCCAGAAGTATTTAATCCGTCAAAAGGGATGTTTTTTTTGACTGGATCTGTTTCAATTTTATATAAATTTCCTGATGTGACTTCGTTACTCACAATTTGGCTTGAATCGTAAATACTATATTCTTTGGTTAGTATCTCAGGAAGTTTTAGATAGTGAATCGTTATAGAATCGGATGATTGAGAGGGATTTTGCTTAAAAAGTAAAGTCGCTTTTTGGAAATCTATTTTGTAAAAAGCGGTATCAATAGCTTTTTTATTGGCGTCAAGCACTTTGAAGAAACTAGAATTGATACTTTCATTTTCAAGATGAATGGTGTCGTGAGTAGCTGTGGTTTTTTTTGTTTTGTATAACGAGTTAGTTTCCTGGGCTTGTAGTCCGGAAAAACATATTAATAAAAACAAAAACACTACTTTTTTCAACATAGATAGTATAACGGCTATGCATCAAAAGTAGTGTATTCTGTATAACAATAAGTACAAGTCGAAATTTTACGATAAAAAGTTTTCTAACTTTCTTTTGTTACTATCTGCATGGTTTCACGGCTTACTTGTTTCAATAAAACAGTTTTGTTTTTTTCAACAGTTTCTGCAGCTTTATCATTGAAATGTCTGATAGTATATAAAGTAACATTTTCGTCAAATTCCACTTTGAATTTTTTCGAAAGAATGGCATTTAAATCTTTAAAATTTTCAAATTTGTCTTCTACACAAACAGAGAAACTTATTGCTGAATTTTGAATCAGATTTACTTTTATTTTAAATTGGTGAAACAAAGCAAAAATTTCGCTGATATTTTCTTCCATGATGAAAGAAAAATCTATTGACGAAAGCGAAATCAAAAGTTGGTTTCTTTTGACAATAAAACAAGGTAAATAAGGTTCTAAATCGGCACCTTTGGCGACACGGGTTCCTGGCAGCAAAGGATTTATAAACGATTTTACAAACAAAGGAATTTCCTTTTTTTGCAAAGGTTGTAAGGTTTTTGGGTGAATAACTGTTGCGCCATAAAAAGCTAATTCAATCGCTTCACGGTACGAAATTTGGTTTAATAAACTTGCATTTTCAAAAAACCTAGGGTCGGCATTCATAACTCCAGGAACATCTTTCCAGATGGTTACACTTTCTGCATTCAAGCAATAAGCAAAAATTGCAGCAGTATAATCAGAACCTTCACGACCTAAAGTAGTGGTGAAGTTATTTTCATCTGATCCCAAGAAACCTTGAGTTATATTTAATATTTTTCTTTTTACGTTTTTAGCAATATTCTTTTGTGTCAATTCCCAATCTACTTCTGCGTCTCTATAAGTAGCATCCGTTTTTATGAAATTCCGCACGTCTAACCACTGCGTTTTTATTCCCATAAAACTCATAAAAT
Organism: Bacteroidota bacterium; assembly: GCA_046050185.1. Lineage (GTDB taxonomy): Bacteria > Bacteroidota > Bacteroidia > Flavobacteriales > Flavobacteriaceae > Flavobacterium. The sequence goes on along the minus strand of JBJOQF010000115.1, from coordinate 5,289 downwards.
GACTTAAAATAGTTGTGGAAATCAATTCTCCGTAACTTACAATTTGATCGTAAACGAAATTGTAATTTGGCGATTTATTATGTGCTAAAAAGTATTCTAATTCAGAAAATTGTGTGTTTACCGCAGTAAAAACAGCATTATTTTCGTCCTCAAACAAATCCATCAGAATTTGATTGTGATATTTCTTTACTTCTTGAACGGATGAATTTAATTCAGCTGATTTGTCAAAATAATTTTTTATAACGGTTTCAAGGGCATTTGTGGTTTTTCCCATTGCAGAAACTACCAATAATACATCCTCATAACCTGCTTTTTGCAAAACGTCATATACGTTTTTTATCCCTGCAGCATCTTTCACAGAAGCACCACCAAATTTGAATACTCTCATTTTAAAATTCAGATTTCAGATTTCAGATTCCAAATTATTTTTTTTGAAATTTGAAATTATTAGTTATTGTTATTTATTTTTTTCTAAGAATGTATCAATTCCTACTTTATCCATTTGTACCACATGCCAATCTTTTAGCACTTTTGCTCCAGATTTTTCATAAAATTCGATAGCAGGAGTGTTCCAGTCAAGAACATGCCAATCAATTCTTCGAACATTATCTCTTTTGCCTTGCTTGATGATTTCAGCATACAAAGCATAGCCCAATCCTGTTCCGCGCATTTTGTCTTTTACCACTAAATCCTCGAGATGAATTATTTTTCCTTTCCAGGTAGAATAGCGATAATAATACAAAGCGATACCTACAATTTCCTTTGTCTGTTCGCTATCGCTCGGGTCTGATTCCACTTCGGCAACAAAAACATGAAATAAAGGAGTTGGACCAAAACCGTCGCGAACTAAATCGTCAACAGTGATAAGAACAGCATCAGGTTCTTTTTCAAAGTCTGCTAACTCTTGAATAAGTCCTAAAACCGCTTTCATGTCTTCGGGATTTCCTTTTCTAATATTCATATATTCTTATTTTAAATGGTTGAATTGCTCAAAATAAAGCATTTTTCATTCATTATTCAACTAATTTATGAGCAAATATACAATACTGGCAAACTAAGTAAATATTATTCAATCCATTTTCACAAAAAGAGCGATATTTGTGACTTCAAATAAACTACAACGATTTCGTAATGGAAGAACGCAACAAAACATTAGGTGAATTTATCATCGAAAATCAAAATGCTTTTCAATATTCGTCAGGCGAATTATCCAGGATTATCAACTCAATTCGGTTGGCGGCAAAAGTAGTCAATTACAAGGTAAACAAGGCTGGATTAGTAGATATTATTGGTGCCGCCGGAGAACAAAATATACAAGGGGAAGACCAGCAAAAACTAGATGTTTATGCCAATGACATTTTTATTCAAACGTTAATTAATCGTGAAATTGTATGCGGAATCGCTTCAGAAGAAAACGATGATTTTATTACAGTAGAAGGAAGCGATAAAAGCCACAACAATAAATACGTTGTTTTGATGGATCCTCTTGACGGATCTTCTAATATTGATGTGAATGTTTCCGTAGGAACAATATTCTCCGTGTACAGACGAGTTACTCCAATAGGGACTCCTGTTACAATTGAAGATTTTTTGCAGCCGGGGGTTAATCAAGTTGCTGCGGGTTATGTGATTTATGGGACATCAACAATGCTGGTTTACACTACAGGACATGGCGTAAATGGATTTACATTAAATCCGGCAATTGGAACCTTTTATTTATCGCATCCCAATATGCAGTTTTCTAAGGATGGGAATATTTATTCTATCAATGAAGGGAACTATGTTCATTTTCCACAAGGAGTTAAAGACTATATTAAATATTGCCAACTCGAAGAGGAAGACAGACCTTATACTTCACGCTATATAGGAAGTTTGGTTTCGGATATTCATAGAAATATGATTAAGGGTGGAATTTATATTTATCCAACAAGTTCTAAAGCACCAAAAGGGAAATTACGTCTATTATATGAATGCAATCCAATGGCATTTATTGTAGAGCAAGCCGGCGGTAAAGCTTCAGACGGTTTTGGAAGTATAATGGAAATTGTGCCTACTGAATTACACCAACGTGTTCCTTTTTTCTGCGGAAGCTATAATATGGTTGAGAAGGCCGAAGATTTCATGCACAAAGCAAAATTTAGCAAGTACTAAAAACAACTGTAAAAAAAGCTTCCATTGTAGTGGAAGCTTTTTCATGATTTTTATTTATGCATGTTTTGCATTTCGAAAAGAAAAGTATCTAAATCTACTTTTTTATCTACTAATGATAATGCTTTAGATATAATATAATTTACGTTGTCGGCATTAAAACCTAATGCTACTCCAATTTTTATTAACAATAATTCTTGTTTATCTCCCAACTGATGATCAACATGGACCATTCTGGCTAGGTCATACAAACGTTCCAATCTTTGCTCATGCAAATAAGGAGCATTAATAGGATATTTTAATGGGTTTTCTAAAATTTCGGCATATTCTTCTGGAGAAATTTCTAGTTTAATGGCCAGTTTATCTAAAAATATTTTTTCTTCTGGAGCAAATTTTTCATCGGCAAGTGCTACACGAACTATGGCTGAAAAATGACCTTTATTTCTTTGTTTGAATTCGCTATCAAATAAATCTGAAAATGACATAATATTAATTTTTTATCTTACAAAGATAAATCTATTTTTAAATTATTGATTTTAATTTTATTTAAAATTATGATTTGTTAATCAAAGTATTTTAAATCCTTTTTTAAGGAATGATTTGTATTTTTCAAAACAATCATTTTCAAAATTAATCGTAAGTTTACAACCCCATATCAATTTAATAAATCACCTATGTCAGAATTTTGGATTTACTTTCAAATAGGGTTAAAACACGTTTTAGATATTTATGCGTATGACCATGTTTTGTTTTTAATAGCATTAACCGTTCCTTTCTCTTTCAAGGATTGGCCGCGAATAGTATTTTTGATAACGCTATTTACAATTGGACATACACTGGCTTTACTGCTTTCCGTTTTTGGTATAATCGCTATAAAAGTGAATGTTGTTGAGTTGTTAATTCCAATAACGATATTAATTACGGCGCTATTTAATCTATTTACAGCTGGTAAAACAAGTAAAAAAGAAAGTATAAATTTGGTGTTTTTTACAACACTTTTCTTTGGAATTATTCATGGTTTGGGTTTCTCAAACTATTTTAAATCAATTCTGGGAGGAAGTGCAACCTCTAAATTATTGCCTTTGGGCGAATTTGCATTAGGGATTGAAGCAGCTCAAATTATTGTAGTTTTTGTAGTTTTGGTATTGTCTTATATTGTTCAAACGGTTTTTAGATTTTCTAAACGCGATTGGACTTTGGTGATGTCAGCATTTATAATAGGAGTAGTTTTACCAATGATTATTGAAAATGAAATCTGGATTAGATAAAAAATAATGGAATCAAAAAAATTAAATAAATACGATAAAGCGTATCTTAGAATTGCCACTGAATGGGGACTTTTGTCTTATTGTAAAAGAAAACAAGTAGGCGCTATCATTGTAAGAGACCGAATGATTATTTCTGATGGGTACAACGGAACGCCATCGGGATTTGAAAATTGTTGTGAAGATGAAGAAGGGTTGACGCGTTGGGATGTGTTGCATGCTGAAGCAAATGCAATTCTCAAAGTGGCGCGATCTACGCAATCTTGCGAAGGAGCTACGTTGTATATAACGCTTTCACCTTGCAAAGAATGTAGTAAATTAATCCATCAATCGGGAATAAAAAGAGTGGTGTATCACAATGGATATCGCGATGATTCGGGAATTCAGTTTTTGATAAAAGCAGGAGTAGAAGTGGAGCATATTCCAGTATTAGAAGAATAAAATGAAAATCGATAATAAATACCTGCCTATAATTATTAGTGTGGCTCTTGCTGTAGGAGTTATTCTTGGCGGGTTATTGAATAATTCAGATCAAAATCATTTTTTTTCTAAAAATAGTTCCAAAAAGAAACTCAATAAATTAATTGATTTTATTGATAACGAATATGTCGATAATATCAATACGGATTCTATCGTAAATCTTACCGTTGATAATATTTTGGCAAAATTAGATCCACATTCCATATATATTCCTCCAAGTGAGCAGGCTGAAGTTGTTGAAAGTATGAAAGGGGATTTTGTAGGTATAGGGGTAAATTTCTATATGTACAATGATTCTGTGGCCATAATTAAACCAGTTGAAAATGGCCCTTCGGCAAAAGCAGGAATAAAAGCGGGCGACCGAATTTTATATGCTGATAAAACTAAATTATTTGGACGTAAATTACCGAATGACAGTTTGTTCTCTAAACTAAAAGGCACTGTAGGTTCTGAAGTTGAGCTTACGCTTTACAGAAAATCAGAACGTAAAAAAATTAAATTAAAAATAAAACGAGATGTTATTCCTTTGAAAAGCGTTGATGTTTCCATGCTTTTGAAAAATAACATCGGTTATATAAAAATAAATCGTTTTGCTGAAACCACTTATGATGAGTTTAAAAGAGGTTTGGATGCCTTGAAAAAACAAGGTGCTAAAGCATTAATTATCGACCTTCGGGATAATGGTGGCGGTTATATGGAAGAAGCCATTGCTATTGCGGATGAATTATTGAAAGACAGGCAATTAATTGTTTTTACCAAAAATAAAAAAGGAAACACTGATAAGACTTTTGCAACGGAAAAAGGAAGTTTCGAAAGCGGAAATGTTTTTGTGTTGATTAATGAAAACAGTGCGTCTGCAAGTGAAATTCTGGCTGGAGCGATTCAAGATAATGACAGGGGAACAATTGTAGGCCGACGCTCTTTTGGAAAAGGATTGGTGCAACGCGAAATGGATTTTGACGATGGATCGGCAGTTCGATTGACTATTGCGAGATACTATACGCCAACTGGTCGTTCCATTCAAAAACCGTATTCGAAAGGTAATGATGCGTATTTTAAAGAATCCGACAGTCGTTTTGTAAATGGGGAATTATATGAAAAAGACAGTATAAAAGTTTCGGAATCTTTGAAATTTAAAACTAAAAAAGGTAAAATTGTATATGGTGGTGGTGGAATTGTTCCTGATGTTTTTGTGCCGCTTGAAGTAGAGCATGGGAATGAAAGTACTGCTTATTTATTACAATCGGGTGTTGTGGGGCATTTTGTATTCGAGCAATTAGACAAAAATAGAAATGCTTTTAAAGGCTTGACTTTTCAACAATTCATGACTAAGATGAGTGGAACGGATGTGTATTTCAATTCGTTTCAAAAATATATTTTCGATAACGGATTGGAT
>JBJOQF010000114.1:0-3342 GCA_046050185.1 Bacteroidota bacterium | reverse complement strand
TTGAAACGGCGCACAAACAGTCCTGCATCGTGATACGGATCGTTTAAAAAGGTTTGATCGACATCCCAATATATTTTGGCTTGATCAGAAGCAATAAGATGTTGGATTATTTTTTCTTCGGCTGCATTCAGTGCATTAAACCCTGCAAACAGGAATTGTTTGTTTTGTACTGAATTCGAAAAATGGTTTAAATTGTTTACCGCTTCACGATAAATCAACCCTTGATAACCGATTCCTTTATTCAATAAATGAGCATACAGCGATTGATAATAATTAGGCAGCAATTTCCAAAAATCGATATATTTTTCTAATAATACAGTTTTATTTTCGACTTCAATTCCCCATTTTTTAATGTCTTCTATATCCTTCAGATACGAAAGAACATAAAAAGGTTCTAATAAATACCGGTCAATTTCATTAAAATCCTGCAATAGTGTTTTGGCCCAATTAGCAAACAATTCAAATGATTGTTGGTTTGCTTTATCAGTAATAGATAAATAGACTTCGTAGAATTCAAATAATAGTTCAATTGGATCAATCGTACGAATACCTGCTATGTCTTGAATAAAATCTTCAATACTAATAATTTCAGGAGAAAGTATATTTGTTTCCACCTGATTTTTTAAAGCTTCAATCAAAAATATTTTTGCCCTTTTGTTTGGTAAAACTACAATCGTATTGGAAAGATTATCTGAATAGTTATTAATTAAAACTGAAGCTATTTTATCTAAAAAAGAAGTATTTGTCATTCTATAAAAATAAAAAAAACGCCTCGATAAATCGAGGCGTTTTCAAAAAATATTTAAAGGAAATTATTTTTGCAATTTCACTTCAGTTCTTCTATTTTCAGCTTTACCTTTAGCAGTTTTGTTACTTGCCACTGGAGCAGACTCACCAAAACCAACAGCTTTTAAATTGCTGTCTTTAATACCTCTTTCAATTAAAGCATTTTTTACAACATTTGCTCTAGCTTCAGAAAGTTTTTGATTGAAAGTATTAGAACCATCGCTATCAGTATGTCCTTCTATGCTAAATTTAGCATTTGGATAATTTTTAAGAATTTCAGACATAGCATCTAATCTTGCAGGAACATCCGCAGTTTTGAAAGTTGATTTTCCTGAGTTAAAGTAAACTGCTCTTGCTTGAATTTTAAGATTATCTAAAGCTTCAGTAGTTACTTCAGGACATCCTTTGTTGCTAGCAGGACCAGCTACAGCAGGACATTCATCATCTTTATCTAAAACTGAATCTCCATCAGTATCTGGCCATGGACATCCACCGTTATCTTTAGGACCAGCTACAGTAGGACATTTGTCATCTTTATCAGCTACTCCATCTCCATCAGCATCTGGACAACCTTTTAAAGCAGCTAAACCAGCAACTTCTGGACAAGCATCATCTTTATCAGCAATTCCATCTCCATCAGTATCAGGACATCCGTTCAATGCAGCTAAACCAGCAACTTCCGGACAAGCATCAGCACTATCTTGAATTCCATCTCCATCAGTATCAGGACAACCGTTGAATTGTTTTAAACCAGCAACTTCTGGACAAGCATCATCTTTGTCATATATTCCATCTCCATCAGTATCTTTACCTCCAAATTTGAAGATAAGACCTGCAGTATGTTGAAAATGTGATGGAGAACCAATATCTTCACTACTACCGTCTCTATCGTTAAAAGATTTTTTGTAAATTGTAGTAAGAGCTAATCCAATATTTTCAGTAAACCAGATATTTAATCCAGCACCTGGATTAAGAGTTCCATAACTACCATTTCCTAGAAAAGTATAACCTCCACCAACAGATAATGACGGATCAATTACTTTAGATTTGATTAGGTTCATAAAACTATATCTAACAGCACCATCAACACCGTAATACATTAAATCTCCAGGATTAACTACAATATAACCACGAGAATCATGACCTACAGCTGTTGGAGCAAATTTTACAAATTTATTAATTTTGTTTATAGAACCAGTAATTCCAAAAGAGAAATTATCACCTATGTATCTAGATGCACTAATGTACGATACTGAAGGAAGAATGTTCCAATTTTCATTAACAGCGAATGGCTGAGAAAAATGTCGGTCTAACCAATTATGCCCGCCACCAGCACTAGTCTTAGTGTCTACGGCATTAACCCCAAAAGAGAGTGCCCATGGATTGTTACTGTCTTGTGCGTGTGAGCTTAAACCCATCACCATCATTACGGCAACTAAAAGTTTGTTAAGATGTTTCATACTTAATTTTTTTTATTACAATTTAGTTAATTGCAGACAAAAGTAACTCGTAAATTTTTAACTACAAAATTAAATATTAAAAAATATTAGGTACTAAGTGGTAATTATACAATCTCCGATTGAAATTATATAACATTCAACAGACGCCCAACTTCAATAAAAGCGCCTATTGCCTTATCTAGATGGGCTGTTGTATGGGTTGCAGATAGTTGTACTCTAATTCTCGCTTTATCCTTAGGAACCACCGGAAAGAAGAAACCGATTACATAAATACCTCTTTTTAGAAGCTCATTTGCCATATTTTGAGATAGTTTTGCATCATAAAGCATCACGGGGACAATCGCAGAATCACCATCTATGATATCAAAACCTGCTTTTTTCATTCCTTCTTTGAAATAATTCGTATTCCACTCCAATTTATCTCTTAAAACCGTATCTCTTTCTAATATTTCAAAAACCTTTATAGAAGCACCCACAATTACAGGCGCTAAAGAATTAGAAAACAAATAAGGTCTGGAACGTTGACGTAATATTTCAACAATTTCTTTTTTTGCAGTTGTATATCCGCCCATTGCACCACCCAATGCTTTTCCTAATGTTCCAGTAATTATATCTACTCTGCCCATTACTCCTTTTGCCTCGAGAGTTCCTTTTCCGGTTGCCCCAATAAATCCTGCAGCATGACATTCATCAACCATCACCATAGCATTATATTTATCAGCCAAGTCACAAATTTTATCCAGTGGCGCAACAACACCATCCATCGAAAAAACACCATCGGTAACAATCAATTTGAAACGACTTCCTGCTACATCTGCTTTAATAAGTTGCTGTTCTAAATCTTCCATATTACTGTTTTCATAACGATAACGAGCCGCTTTACACAAACGAACTCCATCTATTATAGAAGCATGGTTCAAACTATCCGAAATTATAGCGTCATTTTCTCCCAATAAAGGCTCAAATACACCTCCGTTTGCATCAAAAGCAGCTGCATAAAGAATAGTATCTTCTGTTCCGTAGAATTCAGAAATCTTTTTCTCCAGTGTTTTATGAATATCTTGAGTCCCACAAATAAACCGAACAGAGGACATGC
>JBJOQF010000113.1:0-4291 GCA_046050185.1 Bacteroidota bacterium | reverse complement strand
CTTTTGCCTTTCATCCAGAACGTTTGAAACCAACTGCCGATATGGAATTAGCGAGTGGATTGAACCGTTTTGTAATTCATACATCAGTGCATCAACCATCAGATGAACATGTTCCAGGATTGGGTCTTGGGCCATTTGGGCAATGGTTTACGCGTCATGAAACTTGGGCTGAACAAGCAAATGCTTGGATAACCTATTTAGCAAGAAGTTCATACTTGCTTCAACAAGGGGAATTTGTTGCAGATGTTATTTATTATTACGGAGAAGACAATAATATTACCTCTCTTTTTGGTAAAAAACAGCCCAATATTCCTGTAGGTTATAATTATGATTTTGTTAATGCGGATGCGCTACTTAATTTACTTTTTGTAAAAAATGGACAAATTGTTACACCAAGTGGAATGCATTATAAAGTTTTGGCATTAGATGCCAATAGTCAACAAATGACATTGAAAGTAGCCAATAAAATTAGTGAATTGGTTAAAGCAGGTGCAGTTGTTGTGGGGCCAAAACCAATAGGAACACCAAGCTTAAACGATGATAAAACTGCTTTTAATACAATTGTAGATGAATTATGGGGAGCTGATAATACGGTAAAATCTATTGGAAACGGAAAAGTGTATACAGGAGAAAGTATCGAAAAAGTGCTAACTGCTTTACAAGTTAAACCTGATTTTGAATATACTAAACCACAAGAAGACACGCAATTATTATATGTACACCGTGAATTACCGGAGCAGGAATTGTATTGGGTAAACAACCGTAATGATAGAACCGAAGAGGTAGAAGCAACTTTTAGAGTTTCTGAAAAAACGGTTGAAATTTGGCATCCTGAAACAGGAAAAACAGAACCAGCTTCGTATTCTTTTGTTGATGGTCGTACGAAAGTATCTTTGCATTTAGAACCAAATGACGCGGTATTTGTTGTGTTCAAAGAAAATACTACAAAGACAGCTGAAATTTTACCGGCAGTAACGGAAACAAAATTAACAGCAATAGAAGGAAATTGGAACTTGAGTTTTCAAAAAGAACGCGGAGCACCTTCAGATATTACTATTGATAAACTGACTTCTTGGACAGAAAGTTCAGAGGCAGGAATTAAATATTTTTCAGGAACCGGAACGTATTCTAAAACAATTGATGCTCCAAAAACTTGGTTTAAAAATGCGGGACAATTATGGATAGATTTAGGTGATGTAAAAAACCTTGCCGAAGTTATCGTTAACGGAAAATCATTAGGAATTGTTTGGAAAAAACCATTTAGAGTTGATGCGACAGGAATCTTAAAACCAGGAAAAAACACTTTAGAAATAAAAGTGACGAATCTTTGGGTGAATAGACTTATTGGTGATGCGCAGCCAGATGTTGTCAAAAAAATCACTTATACAACAATGCCTTTTTATCAGGCAAATGCTCCGTTGTTGCCGTCAGGATTATTGAGTACAGTGACTGTTTTATCAGTGAAATAGAAAATTATTCCTTTCGAGTGACTTGAAATAATTAGAATTTAATTTTAAAAAGGTGAAACCAAAACAGAACAGTTTGGTTTCACCTTTTTTTGTTTTACAAATTGAAATCCTTTTTGTTGACTTTTTTAAGAGTACTATTTTAACATTTCGGACTATAAAACCTAATGTATTGATCTCTAAAAGAAAAAAATATCTTTTTAGAGATAATTAAGACCAGTTTTTTTAATTGTAAAAACACACAAACTCCCTCGTTTATGTGTTTTAAGTATAAGATTGTGAGTTGCTTAAATTTTTTTATTTGAGAGTTTAAATACTTAGGGCCCCCTATTTTTCTGTACAATCTTTATCTTCCATACCTATTTTGATTACTAAAATTTATTATTATAATCAATAAAAAGAATTAAAATAACGGTTTCTATTACGATTGCGTAGGACAGTTGATAGAAGTGGTATTGTTAGATTTGAATTATACAAAACATAAAATTATTTTATGTATAAAAAAATCCAAGAATAAATGAATACTAACTAAAAAAAACCAAAAAATGAAGAAGTTTTTACAACAGCATCGAGTTGCCGTGTTCCTGATTAAGGCATTGGTGTTGTATTTGGGATTCTGTACCCAAGCGATAGCACAACAAATTATTCAGGGAAAAGTGACTGATGATAAAAGTCAGCCACTTATAGGAGTAAGTGTAGCAATAAAAGGAACCAATACAGGAACAAACACTGATGCAGATGGAAAGTACAGTATAGAGGCTAAAAGTAGTGCTACTTTAGTGTTTAATTATGTTGGATTTAAATCGAAACAAGTAGTTATTGTCAATCAAAATAATGTTAATGTAGTTTTACAAGAAGATACACAAGCATTAGATGAAGTTGTGGTAACGGGTTCGTTTGATAAACGTACCAGAATGCAATCGTCGGTTTCGATTTCAACCCTTAGTGCGAAACAAATAGATAAAATCGCTATTACCAGTTCTGCGGATTTATTGAAAAATATTCCGGGAGTATTTGTAAATTCTTCTTTGGGAGAAATTCGTAATACGGTTTATTCTCGCGGAGTATCTGTAGGATCAAATGATGGAGCATCAGGATATTACTATATTTCTATGCAGGAAGATGGTTTACCGGTGACCAATGCTACTTTTGGAAATTACGGTCCGGATTATTTCTTGCGTTCTGATGCTACTTTAGGAAGATTGGAAGCCGTAAGAGGAGGAACAGCTTCTATCTTAGGTAATAATGCACCCGGAGGGATCTTTAATTATGTTTCTAAAATAGGCGGTTCTAAATTTGAAGGAGAAATTCGTGCTAAATATGGTTTGGAAGGAAACGGAAAAAACCCATATTATCGTACTGATTTCGATTTTGGAGGGCCTTTGAGTAAAGACAAATCAGTTACATTTAATGTAGGTGGTTTTTTACGTCAATCTGACGGAGCCAGATATTCTGGATACCCAATGAATAATGGAGGTCAAATAAAAGCTAATTTGGTAAAAACGTACAAAACAGGTTCTGTAAAAGTTTTTGCAAAATATCTTGATGATAAAAATGGTTGGAATGAGTTTACGCCAACTATTGGTTTTACTGATCCTCATTATCCAGCTGGAGTTAGTAATACTACTTCTGTATTAATTCCAGCAGTTACAGCTGATTTTACAGTAAACCAAACGGGTCAAAAAATGCATTATGATTCAAGAGATAAAATACATTCTAAAGATAAATCTATTGGAATTAACTGGGAGCAAAACCTAGGAAATGGATGGAAATTAGATAACAAAATTCGTTTTTCTAATAAAAGTGCTGTTTGGAATACAACTGCTGTTGTGTATCCATTTGCAACAGACGGTTTAGTTTTTTACGCAGTTTCTGGAAACTTATTTAATTTTGGAACGTATTCTTTTAATGATCACGCAACTGGGACTCAAATAGGTTCCGTTACCAGTTCTCCAAATATAATTGGCGGTAATTTTGCAGGATTTAATTATGTGGTAAATAACAGTAATTTCCCTGGAGCTTCTATACAACCAAACTCTTTGTACTTTAATCCTGTTTTTTACCAAAATAACCAAATGAAAGAAATAATTGATCAATTGACAATTACCAAAAAAATTGATAAAATGACTTTCACTGGAGGAATGTTTTTTGCTAAATCTAATTTAGACAGAATGGCATCTACAGGTGTTGGAGTATCTTATTCTCAAATGACTTCACCACGTCCTTCTTTAACTGATATTTCTTATGTTGGATTATTTGATGGTCAAACGTATCAAGTAACTAATCCTGATGGAATTACAGGTGGTTCAGGTAAAAGTGCGCCAGTAGATATTATCACAGCATCTCAAAAACAAATGGCATTATTCTTTGGTCATACTTGGGAGATGAGTTCAAAAGTAAATTTTGATTGGGGAATTCGTTCTGAAACAGTAGCTTTTAACGGAAAGAATCAGATTTCTGAAAGTGTAGCCACAACTACAGCTGGAGGAACTGATGGAAATCCATTGACTTTGTATGATAATACAATGGGACAAATTGCTGCTACTTATAGCTATACAGATAAAAAAGTAACTACGTTTTCTTTTTCAAGTGGTTTGAATTATAAATTTGCTGATAATCAAGCTATATATGGCCGCTATTCTCTTGGGAATAAAGCACCGGATATGGATATGTTTGTAACTGTAAATACAGCATTTGGAGCAGCTAATTTGGATCCTACCGCTCAAAAAATTCAACAACTTGAGGCAGGATACAAATTGAAAACTGGTGGAACTAATTTATTTGTAACGCCTTTTTACACTATTGTGAGCAATGTACCGCAACGA
>JBJOQF010000112.1:0-3171 GCA_046050185.1 Bacteroidota bacterium | reverse complement strand
AATCAAAAATATAACTTTGGTAAAATTACTATTTTTATTTGGAGCTGTTTCCAGCTGTACACTATATCTTTTTATCTCGTCAAAAAAACAAGATAAAAAGGATGCTGTTTCCATCTGGGCTAGGTATTAGTATTTAAAATGGACTTTTGGTTTTTAGTATGACAAAATAGCATTAAATTGCTTTTGGATAAATTTTTGAGTTTAATTCAGCAGAACCTGAAACTAAAACTAATGGATAATCATTTCAAATTTACTAATTCGGTAGTTGGACTTCCTCTTTTTTTTGTAGTATTCCTGTGGTTTATTTTTTGGCTTGAAATCCGATTCGATTTTGATTTTGTTGAAAATGGAATTTATCCAAGAGAATTTTCAGGTTTGCAAGGAATTGTATTCAGCCCTTTTATTCATGGTGATATTGAACATCTTTATAATAATTCAATTCCATTATTAATTTTATTAGCTGCTTTGCAATTTTTTTATGCCAATCAATCTATCAAAGTTATTGGAGTAGGAATTTTACTTTCAGGAATCATTACTTGGGTGATTGGTAGAGATAATTACCATATTGGTGCCAGTGGTTTGATTTATGTTTTGGTGAGTTTTATTTTTTTCAAGGGTATACAAACACAATATTACCGTTTGGTAGCTTTGTCACTAGTGGTTGTTATTATTTATGGTGGTTTAGTATGGTATGTTTTTCCCAATCCCGAGACCTTAGGAGAAAAAGCAATTTCTTGGGAAGGTCATTTAGCTGGACTGATAACTGGTTTTGTCTTATCATTAATTTATAAAACACCAGAGTATAAAAAGGTTATCAAATACGATTGGGAGCAACCGGATTATAATCCTGAGAAAGATAAATTTATGCAACGTTTTGATGCAAATGGTAATTTTGTTAATCTGCCAAAAGAAGAATTCGAAGAACTTGTAGGGTATTATAAATCTAATTTTCCTGTAGATTATGAGATTGTCATAAATGATAAAAATGAATCAAAGCCGGAGTCTTGATTCATTTTTTATTTGTGTGGATAGCCTCATTTCCTTTTGGGATAGAGTAGATGGGATTAATTTCGTTGTCTTACCGCTTCATATAAAAAAGCACCACAAGCTACTGAAACATTTAAAGAACCAATTGTTCCAAACATAGGTAGTTTTGCTTTTTCATCAACGATTTTTAAAACAGATGGGTTTACTCCACGATCTTCGGATCCCATAATAATGGCTACAGGTTCATTTAAAGAAATATCATAAATGTTTTGATCTGTTTTTTCAGTTGCGGCAACTGTTTTTATACCGCTGGCTTGTAAAAGAAAAATAGCATCTTTAATGTGTTCTACTTTACAAATTGGAATGTTAAAAACGGCTCCAGCAGATGTTTTTACGGTATCACCATTTACAGGTGCAGAACCTGCTTTTTGTACAATAATTCCGTTTACTCCAGTACATTCAGCAGTTCTTATTATAGCACCAAAATTACGTGCATCAGAGATTTGATCCAAAATTAAAAACAACGGTTTTTTCCCATTTTCAATTACTGATTCTATTAGAGATTCTAAATCAAAAAAAGAGATTGGGGAAATAGTTGCCACCGCACCTTGATGGTTATTAGGCGTAAGTCTATTAAGTTTTTCAACAGGTACATAAGAAAAGTTAATGTTACCACGCTTCATTACTTTCATTAAATCTTTCATCAGTTCACTGCTCGCTTCCTTTTGAATGTAAACTTTGTCTACTGTTGCGCCTGCTTGTATGGCTTCAATTATTGCTCTAATTCCAAATATTTGATGTTCTTTTTCCATGACGCGAAGATATAAAAAAAACCACCCCAAATAATGGGATGGTTTAATTTTATTATCACTACAGTTTAATAAGTAGTTCTTTAATCGGTAATAATTAGTTTTTTACTAAAGTTAATTTGTATGCTTCACTAGTAAATCCTGGGAATTTTAAAGACAAATCGATAGAACTTCCACAAAATCCAACAGTACCAGTTCCGGTAACATTTGTTATGTCTCCACCGCCATAGTCATAAGCTTCATTTGAAACAACTGTAACAGTTGCATCTGGATTGATAGTAACTAATAAGTATGAAGTAGCTGCATTTACTAAATAAGGATGATTTACGTTATTGATTCTAAAAGTTGATGTTCCATCAGCTACATTGTACTCAACTGGAACAATATCTCCAACTGAATAATCTGCCCATTCATCTGCTGTAACCTTATAATTACCATTGAATGTATCCGCAGTTACAGGATATTTTTGAGCTTGGCCAATTTGAGTGATTGTATAATTAGAACCAGATTTATTTATTTGTGCTAATTTATAAAATCCTGAAAATCCACAAGCACCTTTATTTTCAGTTTTTACTAGATTCGCAAATGTAAATGTTTTGTCATTGATAGTTCCAACTTGATTAAAAGATACAGTAAGGTCTATATCAAAAAAACCTTGAGAACCTAAATCTTTATAGGAAACAGCTTCTGCAACTACTAAATAATCACCGTCAGCTAGAGTTTCTAACATTTCAAATGACTCAAAAGCAGTTTTTGAATCATCAATAATTTCAACAGCTGGAGAACTATTATAATCTAATTTAGTGATTAATAATTTAAAATCTGCAGCAGCAGTTGGGCTTATAGTCGCTCCAGTTACATCTTTTATAGCTGTACTCCAAGATAAATCAGTAATTAAAGATCCTTCGGTATAATTTTGAATATTGAAAGAAACGGTTACTGGAGTAATTGTTGCATTACCAGTTGTTATATCACTAACTTGTAATTTTAATGTTTCAAGTTCTTCTTTCAATTCGTCTTTCAAAATAATTAACTCAGTAGTAGCGGATAATTTATATGCTGGAATTCTAATTTCATGAGCAATTGAATAATCATCAGTTGAGGCAGTACCTTCTATTTGATTTATTTTAACTACTACATCAACACTTTGGATTTTATCTAAACTAATTGTGATTTTGTATTTATTATCTCCCTCAACTATTGTCACTGGAGAGGCAAAATCTGTCGTTACAGAAATCTTCACGTCTGGTGAAACTTCTAAAGTACTTTGTCCAGTAAGATCATCATTATTATTACAGCTTACAAAACTTAAAGCTATTAATGAAAGTGCTGAAAATATAAAATTTTTATATATTTTTTTCATTTTCTTTTTTTT
>JBJOQF010000111.1:0-4400 GCA_046050185.1 Bacteroidota bacterium | reverse complement strand
AGTTTTTTATCGGCGCTATCAAAGAGCGTTCCGGCTTATCAGTTGTAATGGCGTCATAACCATTCACAACTCTAAATCGCTGACCTGGGGTAATAGGTTTTAATTTTCTTACTGACATTTTTCTATCTTAGATATTGTTGTAAAAATCAATTGATTCTCCTTCTTGTACTTGTACAATTGCTTTTTTAACAGCATTTGTCTTTCCACTGATTAAACCACTTTTTGTGTATTTTGTAGTTCTGTCTGGCCTTACATTCATTGTGTTAACACTAACAACAGTTACTCCATAAGCAGCCTCAA
This sequence comes from Bacteroidota bacterium, assembly GCA_046050185.1. GTDB lineage: Bacteria > Bacteroidota > Bacteroidia > Flavobacteriales > Flavobacteriaceae > Flavobacterium. The sequence continues at coordinate 4,100 of JBJOQF010000111.1, read as the reverse complement.
CAGCTTTCTTAATTTGTACTTTATTTGCTTTTCTGTTAACTTCGAATCCAAAACGGTTCAAAACTTCACTTTCTTTGGTTACTTTTTCTGTTACTATAGGTTTAATTATGATGCTCATATCCTATTATTTACTTAAATTTTCTTCAATTCCTTCTAAAGAACCTTCTAAAAGCACTAAATTATTAGCGTTTAAAATGGCGTAAGTACTTAATTCTGAGCTACTTACTACGTTAGAAGCTTTTAAATTGCGTGACGACAAATATACATTTTTATTTGAATCACCCAACACAAACAAAGATTTTTTATTTTCTAACCCTAAAGCTTTCAAAACGTTAATGAAATTTTTAGTGTTTGGAGTTTCAAAATTAAAGTCTTCAAGAACGATTATATTTGATTCTTTTGCTTTAATTGAAAAAGCTGATTTTCTAGCCAAACGTTTCAAGCTTTTATTCAATTTGAATGAATAACTTCTTGGTCTTGGTCCAAAAACAGTTCCTCCACCTTTAAACAATGGATTTTTTGCACTACCCGCACGAGCAGTACCAGTTCCTTTTTGTTTTTTAATCTTACGAGTACTTCCCGCTACTTCAGCTCTTTCTTTAGCCTTATGCGTTCCTTGTCTTTGATTAGCAAGATATTGCTTTACATCAAGATATACTGCGTGATTGTTTGGTTCTATACCAAATACTGAATCAGAAAGTTGCACTTTTCGTCCAGTATCTTTTCCGTTGAAATCTAATACTTTTGCTTCCATTACTTCTGAATGATTACATAAGAGTTGTTATGCCCAGGAACACATCCTTTAATAACAAGTAGGTTCTTATCAGCCACTACTTTTAAAACTCTAAGGTTTTGAACTTTTACATTGTCTCCTCCCATTCTTCCAGCCATACGCATTCCTTTGAATACTCTAGATGGATAAGAAGAAGCTCCTACAGAACCTGGCGCTCTTAAACGGTTATGTTGACCGTGAGTTGCTTGACCAACACCACCAAAACCGTGACGTTTAACAACCCCCTGAAAACCTTTACCTTTAGATACACCTTGTACATCTACAAATTCTCCTTCTTCAAAAATAGAAACATCAATAAGATCTCCTAATTTTTGTTCAGTTGCAAAATTTTGGAATTCAACGACTTTTTTCTTAGCAACAGTTCCCGCTTTTTTAAAGTGACCTAAAGCCGCTTTTGTGGAATGTTTCTCGTTTTTGTCATCGAAACCAAGTTGCAACGCTTCGTACCCGTCAACACCTTTGGTTCTGACTTGGGTAACAACACATGGTCCAGCTTCGATTACTGTACAAGGAATATTCTTCCCGTTCTCGTCGAAAATGCTAGTCATGCCGATTTTTTTACCAATTAACCCAGACATAAATATTAATTATTAATTATTAATTATAAATATAGAACGCAGCTTTTAACCGAATCCTATTTTTTTAAGAGGTGCAAATGTATAACTAATTTACATACAATCCTAAAAAATATTTTTCGCTTAAAAACAGCGTCCTTTTCTTACTAGTAAGCTATTTAAACTTTGATCTCTACTTCAACTCCGCTAGGCAATTCAAGTTTCATCAACGCATCAATAGTTTTTGATGAAGATGAATAAATATCAATCAATCTCTTGTATGACATTACTTCAAATTGTTCTCTAGCTTTTTTGTTTACGTGTGGAGAACGTAGTACTGTAAAAAGTTTTTTGTGAGTTGGTAATGGAATTGGTCCAGTTACCACTGCTCCGGTACTCTTAACCGTTTTTACAATCTTTTCAGCAGACTTGTCTACCAACATGTGATCGTAAGATTTTAGTTTTATTCTGATTTTTTGACTCATTTTCTTAAAGATTAAGCGTTTCCTTTTGCTTTTTTGATAACTGCTTCTGAAATATTAGATGGCGTTTCAGAGTAGTGTGAAAATTCCATAGTTGAAGTTGCACGACCTGAAGACAATGTTCTTAATGTAGTAACATACCCGAACATTTCAGATAATGGTACATCAGCCTTAATTGTTTTAGCACCAGCTCTATCACCCATATCATTCACCTGACCTCTACGACGGTTAATATCTCCTACGATATCACCCATGTTTTCTTCTGGTGTAATCACTTCCATTTTCATGATTGGCTCTAATATAACTGCACCAGCAGCTTTAGCAACCTCTCTATAACCCATTCTGGCTGCAAGTTCAAAAGAAAGCGCATCAGAATCTACAGGGTGAAAAGATCCATCCAATAAGGTAACTTTCAAACTATCTACTTGGTAACCTGCTAAAGGACCAGTTTTCATAGCCTCACGGAAACCTTTTTCAACAGAAGGAATATATTCTTTTGGTACGTTACCACCTTTTACAGCATTTACAAACTGCAACCCAACTGGAGCTTTACCGTCAACTTCATCTGCCGGCTCAAGTATAAATACGATATCACCGAATTTACCACGACCCCCAGATTGTTTTTTGTACGTTTCTCTATGTTGTGCTTTCTTAGTAAAAGCTTCTTTATATTCAACTTGAGGTTCACCTTGGTTTACTTCAACTTTGAATTCACGTTTCATTCTATCAACTAAGATATCTAAGTGAAGCTCACCCATACCTGAGATAATAGTTTGACCTGAAGCTTCATCAGTTCTAACTGTAAATGTGGGATCTTCTTCAGCTAATTTAGCCAAAGCCATACCCATTTTATCAACGTCAGCTTTTGTTTTAGGTTCAATTGCAATACCAATTACAGGCGCTGGGAATTTCATTGACTCAAGAATAATCGGGCTTTTCTCATCACACAATGTATCTCCAGTTTTGATATCTTTAAATCCAACTGCCGCTCCAATATCACCTGCTTCGATATACTCAATTGGGTTTTGCTTGTTAGCATGCATTTGATAGATACGAGAAATTCTTTCTTTATTTCCTGAACGAGTGTTCAAAACATACGAACCAGCATCTAACCGCCCTGAATAGGCACGGAAAAAAGCTAAACGACCTACGAATGGATCAGTAGCAATTTTAAACGCTAAAGCAGCAAACGGCTCTTTAACATCTGGCTTACGCAATATTTTAGTTTGATCTTCTTCTAATAAATCAGCATCATCAGGATGGATTCCTTCGATTCCATCTTTATCCATAGGAGATGGCAAATATTTACATACTGCATCTAACATGAATTGAACTCCTTTATTTTTAAATGAAGAACCAGCAATCATAGGAATGATAGCCATATCCATAACAGCTGCTCTTAATGCTATGTTGATTTCTTCCTCTGTAATAGAGTCTTCATCTTCCATAAATTTTTCAAGCAAATTCTCATCATAATCAGCTACCGCTTCAATAAGAATCGATCTGTATTCTTTAACCTCTTCAAGCATATCTTCTGGAATAGGCACAATATCATATGTAGCTCCTAAACCTTCTTCATGCCATACAATAGCTTGGTTTTTTACTAAATCAACCACACCCTTGAAATCATTTTCTTCACCAATTGGCAAAGTAATCGCAACAGCGTTAGACTTCAACATATCTCTAACTTGTTGACAAACCATCAAAAAGTTAGAACCCTGACGGTCCATTTTGTTAACGAATCCAATTCTCGGAACTCTATATTGATCTGCAAGTCTCCAGTTAGTTTCTGATTGTGGCTCAACACCATCAACAGCACTAAATAAAAATACTAATCCATCAAGTACACGTAAAGAACGATTTACTTCAACAGTAAAATCAACGTGTCCCGGGGTATCAATAATATTAAAATGGTATGGTAAACTTTCAGGCAATAATTTACCTTGTGTAGTTGGAAAATTCCATTCACAAGTTGTAGCAGCAGAAGTAATTGTAATACCTCTTTCTTGCTCTTGTGCCATCCAGTCCATTGTTGCAGCACCATCGTGTACTTCACCAATTTTGTGTGATTTTCCAGTATAGAATAAAATACGCTCTGTTGTTGTTGTTTTACCAGCATCAATGTGAGCAGCAATACCTATATTTCTTGTATATTTAAGATCTCTAGCCATTTCTTAAGAATTAAAATCTAAAGTGAGAGAAAGCTTTGTTAGCTTCTGCCATTTTGTGAGTATCCATTCTTTTCTTAACAGCAGCTCCTTCTTCTTTAGC
>JBJOQF010000110.1:0-4253 GCA_046050185.1 Bacteroidota bacterium | reverse complement strand
AGAACAAATTAAACTTTTTGGTCAATTTGACTTGAGCAGAGCGCAAGTATTAAACAAGTGTTTTGAACATCAAACCCATCATCGAGCACAAACAACGGTTTATTTGAGATTGGTAGGCGCTACTCCCCCAGCTGAAAAATTATTTTAATATTTATATGAAAATCAACAAAAATATCTGGCTAGTAATTACATTGATATTGCTGCAATACGATATTTCAAAGATTTGAAGATCACGAGGAAACAATAAAAACTAGAGAATATGACAACAACAATAGAAACAAATAAACTCGTAATGAACAGTTTTGTAGAGTTCATTATACTGCTAGTGAAAAACTTTCAGAAGAACTTATCAGTCCGAACGCGGTATTCTTCGTTCCTGGACAAGCTGAGCCGATGAAAGGCCCTGCGGGTTATCTTGCAATCATTGGAATGATGAGAAATGGCTTCCCTGATATTCAATGGTCATTGAAAGATATGGTAGTCGAAAATGATAAAGTAGCTGCTCGTTTTATTATGATTGGAACACATCAAGGTACTTTCAATGGTATTCCGCCAACAGGAAAGCCGATTAACGTTCAAGCTATGAATTTCTACCGTTTATCATCTGGAAAAATTGTTGAAGAATATGGACAACCTGATTTTCTTGCATTGCTTCAGCAAATTGGAGCAGTACCGACAATCTAAAAAGGACAATCTCACTTGCGGACAAATTATGTAAATGAAAGGATTCAAACCAGCCGTTATTATTTGCAATTGAAGCCAGGAACGTTAGGGACTTCCTATGGCGCAGGATTATTTTATAAAATAAAGTAAATGAAAAAAATAATTTTATCCTGCGCTCTTGTTTTGAATATAACTGGGGTACTTGCTCAGAAATTTACTTGGGAGAATATGGAATTTGAAGCCATAAATACCACAGCAGAAATCGTGAACATGGACGGTGTTCAAGTCTTAAAAGTGGAGTGTGACTTAGTTGCTTCCCCTTTTGACGAAAAAAATATTGACGCCATCAGTTGATGGTCCTACTTATGTTAAATTAACGAATGTTACTATAGAGAACGGGATAATTGAAGTTAAAATGTTAAGCCAAATCATGGAAAAATCTCCTTTTCCTGCTGCACGGGGATTTATAGGAATAGCATATCGGGTAGATTAAGAGAATAAAATTTCGATGCTATCTACCTTCGTCCAAGTAATGGCTGAGTCGAAGATCAATTAAGGCGCAACCATACCGTTCAATATTTCTCTTATCCGGGTAATACGTTTAGCCGATTGAGAAAAGAAGCAAATGGTTTGTATGAAACTTATGCCGACATCGGATTAAACGAATGGATTGATGTGCGTATTGAATTTCAGGATGAAAAGGCCTCTTTATACATCAATAACCAAAAATCGCCTTCCTTTATCGTTACTAAAATGCTGGGGACTTCTAAAAAAGGGAGTGTGGCACTTTGGGTGGAAATAGGTACAATAGGATATTTTAAAAACTTGAAAGTAATTCAAAAATAATTGAATAAATTAGTGGCCTAAATTATTTTTTATGAAACGTCGTCAATTTCTTCAAAGCACTGCTCTATTTTCTGTAGCATCTTTAATAAACGCAAATGAATTGTTTGCCAAAACTCCATTAGTCAATAAAGTAGGCTTGGGTTTATTCTCTATACCAAAAATGTTAGATAATGACTTTGAGGGTGCTTTTGCTATGTTAGCTAAAATGGGATACAAAGAAGTGGAATGTTTTGGACCTTATGAATTCAGTACTGAAAAAGCAAAAGCTTCATGGAATGCTGTTACACCCCAACTAGGATTTAAAGGAAGTGGCTTCTTTAACAAAACAGCTTCCGATTTTTTTAAAGCCGCAAAATCAAATGGTATTAGTATTCCTTCCATGCATACTGATTTAGATACATTATCAAACAATATGGGTCAATTGGCCGAAGCCGCTAATTTAATAGGTGCAAAATATGTCGTACTTCCTGCCATTCCGGATACTGAAAGAAAAAACTTAGACGATTATAAACGAATAGCCGAAAAATTCAACTCCATTGGTGCCGAAGCCAAGAAAGAAGGAATTCGTTTTGGATATCACAATCATGGTTATGGTTTAAACAATGTGAATGGCGTTATGCCATTAGATATTATTTTTGACCAAACTGACCCTGGCTTGGTTTATTTTGAAATGGATCTTTATTGGACAATAGCCGGTGGAGCAGATCCCGTTGAATTATTCAAAAAGCACAAAGACAGGTATAAAATGGTGCATATAAAAGACATGAAAGAAGCAAAAAGATTTGCAGGAGATGGTAGCGATGCATCACAATGGATTAGCCTTTTTCCATACATGACTTCATGTGGTGAAGGTGTCCTGGATTTGCCTACAATACTTACTGCTGCAAAACAAAATGGTGTTGAGCATTTCTTTGTTGAACAAGATATAGTACAATCTCCTGAAATAGCATTGAAAAAAAGCATCGATTATTTAAAGTCCCTTTAAATTTATAATCGTAATTTTCTTCAAGAGAAGAAGTTTTTAAAAGCCTGACAGCAATGTTGGGCTTTTTATGTTAAAAATAAATCATTTTACCATCCTTCATTTAAACCATTCTTTAATGCGATTTGGTATTTTTCAACATCAAATTTATACAAATCAGGCGCTTTGTGTGCACCGCCTTTTCTGCTTTCGTCTAATTTTATTAAAATATCGTAACGCAACATTTTCCTGAAAAAATTCCCGCGATTTAGCTTTTTCCCCAGAATAATTTCATACAATTTTTGAATTTCTGGCATAGTGAATTTCTCAGGTAATAGATTAAAACCAATAGGTTTATAATTCAATTGTTTTCGAAGTGTAATTAAAGCTTTGTCAAAAATACTTTTATGGTCCATCATTAATTCCGGCAATTCATCGATAGCTTTCCATTCGCAAGCATCCGAAAGATCGTCAACAACTAAATTAACTACTGAAAAATCTACTAACGCATAAAATCCTATGGAAAGAAATCGCTGTTTGTTCCAAATGGTATTTTCAAATTCTTCAAAAAATCCTTCAGACCTATTCAAATCACTAAAAACCCGAAATTGTTGCAAATAAATATTTTTGGCTCCTGTTCTTTGTTGAAGAATTCTATTGGCGGCTTCTTTGATATTTTCGGTTTTTAATATATAACCTCCAGGAAGTGCCCAAAAATTATTTCCTTTCATCTTAACCACCAAAACCTTTAAAACAGTATCGTGAAATCCAAAAATCACACAGTCAATAGATAAATTTGGGATGTAAATTTCCCAAGATTTATCTGATTTTTCTTCAATTATTTTTTTAAATCCCATTGTTATAAATTCAAAGCGAATTTAAGTAATTATAGGTAATTTCTTTTATATAAAAACCAATAATCAAAATTTACGCTCCTTGTTTTGCAAATATTAAAAAATATAATTAATATTGCTTCATAATGAAGCAATAAATATTGTCAACTAAAAAAACCTTATGAAAAAATTATCTTTTTCGAAAATTGCGAAAATATCGCTTCTTTCAACATTAGTTGTTTCTGGGATTTCTTGGAATAAAAATCCTGAAATTAAAGATGCAAATGACAAACCCATAATTACTATTGACGGGTTTACCTTTTCTGATTTAAACCAAAACGGAAAATTAGATAAATATGAAGATTACCGTCTTCCAGTGGCGGATAGAATTCAGGATTTGATTAGCAAAATGACCGATGATGAAAAAGCAAATATGCTTATTGGAATTGGAATGCCTGGATTTGATACAACAACTTTTAAGTTTACAACAGAAGGTTTTCAAGGAAAAGTACCTGGAGCTGCAGGAGGAACCTATGATTTAAAACGATTGGGAATTCCAACAGTTGTTGTGTCTGATGGCCCTGCAGGTTTGAGAATTAATCCAAAACGAAATAATGACCCAAACTACTATTACGCAACTGCATTTCCTGTAGGAACATTATTAGCATCTACTTGGAATACAGAATTAATCAACAGTGTAGGAAAAGCAATAGGTAACGAAGTGAAAGAATACGGTGTTGATGTTTTACTAGGACCAGGAATGAATATTCACAGAAATCCATTGTGTGGCAGAAACTTCGAATATTATTCAGAAGACCCATTACTTACTGGTAAAATTTCGGCAGCAATTGTAAATGGTATTCAATCGAATGGTGTTGGAACTTCGGTTAAACATTTCGCCGCCAATAATCAAGAGCGCAACCGTATGGGTGTAAATGCACATATTAGCG
>JBJOQF010000109.1:0-3621 GCA_046050185.1 Bacteroidota bacterium | reverse complement strand
ACTTATTTGTCTACATAAATTTATAACTCTTCGCTTATGAAAAAAATTACTTTTTTCTCGTTTTGGATATTAACTTTGTTAACCTTCAAAAACGTATCCGCTCAAGTGGGTATCGGGACAGTAACTCCAAGAGGTGCTCTAGATATTAATTCATCTACAAATGGATTTGTACCGCCACAAGTAGCCCTAACAGCTGTAAATGTGGCTACACCTATAGTAAATCCTCAAGGCGGTGCTCTTGCCACAGGAACAATTGTTTACAATACCGCTACCGCAGGAACAAATCCAAATAATGTAACTCCTGGTTATTATTTTTGGAATGGTACTAATTGGATAAAATTTAACGCAGGAAACACATCAATAGATGTAGAAGACGATTTAAGAGTTCCTCTTGATAAAGGATCAGCATCGGCATCACTAGAATATTTTTCTGGTTCATCAGGCCCACAAATTTGGATTTTTCGAAATAATGCTTCCATTGAAGCAATGTCATTTACGCTACAATTACCTCACAATTGGAAAGATGGCACAACCGTTTATCCCCACATTCATTGGATTCCAAGAACTACAGGGTCAGGAAATGTAAAATGGAATTTAGATTACACTTGGGCAAATTTAAATACAGGAGTTTTTTCAGCAGTTACAACAATTTCAGGTATTAGCACTGGACCTTTTACCTTAAATCAGCATAATTTAACCGATATTGGCTCAGGAATTGATGGTACTGGGAAGACTTATTCCAGTGTATTGATTTGCCGTATTTGGAGAGACTCCAGTGATGCCGCTGACACCTACAATGCTGATGCCGCTGGATTATCAATGGATTTTCATGTATCGATAAAGGATTTATTTGTTGAACATCCTTAACGTTTTATAAAACTAACGATACTTCCAAAATTTATAAAAAGACCTTTGTTTTAAATAGCTAAGGTCTTTTTCGTTAGTATAAGCCTCTCTTTCAAAGCTTATATTTCTATAAGCTAAATTGGTGTTTTTATACTGAATCAAACGAAAAAGATATTCAATAAAATACCAAACAAAAAAAGGAATTACTAACAATTCCATTTGCTGGCGAAGATGAATTCTTTCGTGATTAATAAAAATTTTATTTTCTTTATCTTTCCCATATTTTACTAATACAAAAGGAAAAGCGGCTAATCCACGATACCCTTTAGGAATTAAATATTTAGCAACAATCAGAAACATTAGCTATAAAATTTATAAATTTGTACTGATAAAATGGTCTTATTTAATAAACAATTCAATCGATTGAATTTTTTTCCCCATTAAAGGAATTCGAATGACTTACACAATAGAATAATCCCAAGTATGATTGAGCAAAGTAATGAAAATAATTTAATAGAAGGGGAAGATTTCTATTACACACCTGAAGGTTACAAATGTTTTACTGAAAAACACCATTTAAAACGTGGCTATTGTTGCAAAAGTGGTTGTCGACATTGCCCATATGGCTATGATAAAAAAACTGGCACAAATAAAAAGTAGCCCATCTTTAGGTTACAGTAAACAAATTTTAGGTTGCATATAGCTGAACTGATAGAGCAATAGTTTTTAAAAAACACTTACAAAAATGGATATTTGCTTACAGAAATATAGAATCAAAATTAATAAATCCTACCACAGGTCGGATATTCGTTATCCTTAGTGTATTTTTTATATTAAAATAGTATCATATAGAATGTAGTCGAGATACTTTTCTTTTAAAATCACTAAAAATTAACGAATACCATCAAAAATGACTTTTCAAGAACAAATTCAAAAAGGAATTCCATCGATTTTACCAAAAATAAAACCATACGAAACGGATATCAATCATGCCCCAAAACGCAAAGAAATCCTTTCTGCTGAAGAAAAAAAACTGGCATTACGCAATGCCTTGCGTTATTTTGAACCACAACACCATGCTGAATTAGTAAAAGAATTCTCAGAAGAATTAGAAACGTATGGCCGTATTTACATGTACCGTTTTCGACCTGATTATAAAATGTATGCGCGACCTATCCTTGAATATCCAGGAAAATGTGAACAGGCAAAAGCGATTATGTTGATGATTCAAAATAATTTGGATTACGCCGTGGCACAACATCCGCATGAGTTGATTACGTATGGCGGAAATGGAGCCGTTTTTCAAAACTGGGCGCAATATCTATTGACGATGCAATACTTATCTGAAATGACCGATGAGCAAACATTGACGATGTATTCCGGTCATCCAATGGGATTGTTTCCTTCACATAAAGAAGCACCTAGAGTTGTAGTGACAAATGGAATGGTAATTCCTAATTATTCCAAACCGGATGATTGGGAAAAAATGAATGCATTAGGCGTTTCTCAATACGGACAAATGACCGCTGGAAGCTATATGTACATAGGTCCGCAAGGAATTGTACATGGAACAACTATTACCGTTTTGAATGGTTTTCGCAAAATAAAATGCAGCCCAAAAGGTGGTTTATTTGTAACCTCGGGATTGGGAGGAATGAGTGGCGCACAACCAAAAGCAGGAAATATTGCCGGTTGCATTACCGTTTGTGCCGAAGTAAACCCAAAAATCACCCACATTCGCCACAGTCAAGGTTGGATAAATGAAGTGGTTGAAAATGTAGCTGAATTAGTAAAAAGAGTCACTTTGGCACAAGCCAATAAAGAGTCCGTTTCTATAGGATATCTCGGAAACGTGGTAGATGTTTGGGAAAAATTTGATGAGGAAAACATTCATATCGATTTAGGTTCCGATCAAACTTCCTTACATAATCCTTGGGCGGGTGGCTATTATCCTGCTGATGTATCTTTTGAAGAGGCTAACATCATGATGGCGGAGAATCCTGATTTGTTTAAAATAAAAGTACAGGAAACATTACGCAGACACACTACTGCTATCAATAAACACACCGCAAGAGGAACCTATTTCTTTGATTACGGAAATGCTTTTTTACTGGAAGCTTCTCGTGCTGGCGCTGATGTAATGGCAGAGAATCATATTGATTTCAGGTATCCGAGTTATGTTCAGGATATCATGGGGCCTATGTGTTTTGATTACGGTTTTGGTCCTTTCCGATGGGTTTGCGCCTCAGGAAAACCGGAAGATTTAGCCAAAACAGATTTAATTGCCTGCCAAGTTCTGGAAGAAATGGCAAAAACGGCTCCCGAAGAAATTCAGCAACAAATGCAGGATAATATTCACTGGATAAAAGGCGCTCAAGAAAATAAATTGGTCGTTGGCTCCCAAGCCCGAATCCTTTACGCTGACGCCGAGGGACGTGTAAAAATTGCCGAAGCTTTTAATCATGCTATTGCCAAAGGCGAAATAGGAATTGTAGTTTTAGGTCGGGATCACCATGATGTTTCCGGGACTGATTCTCCGTACCGAGAAACTTCTAATATTTATGATGGTTCTCGTTTTACCGCTGATATGGCAATACAAAACGTTATTGGAGACAGCTTTCGAGGAGCTACTTGGGTCTCGATTCACAACGGTGGAGGTGTTGGCTGGGGAGAGGTAATTAACGGCGGTTTTGGTATGGTTCTTGATGGTTCAAAAGAAGCTTCAAGACGTTTAGAATCAATGCTTTTTTGGGATGTCAACAATGGAATTTCCAG
>JBJOQF010000108.1:0-2551 GCA_046050185.1 Bacteroidota bacterium | reverse complement strand
TAATTTATAAATCTTTATTAGATCCAAGAACAACAAATTTTATTCAAACAGTTTTTAATAGTACGCAAATCTCAAAAACAGAATTGCAAAATATTTTACCAATTTATGAATAATTTTTATTGTTTCCACATTAAAGATTTTGTCTCCGAACTATATGATTTAAATTCGCTAAAATATATAATTTATTGAAGTTGACAAACTTTAGCTCTTAATATTTCAATTTCGTCATCGGAATAATAAAATTTTAAAACCTTGCCTCCTTTTTGAAAACATGTATATAATTCATGACAATGACGACAAATTAATCTTGTTTTTTGTACTTCTTCTTTCATAAAAGATATTGAACGTAATTTAGATAAATTTTCTATTTTGTTATACTTTTCCAAGTGATCAAAATCTAAAGCACACAATAATTGTTTATGATTATTTGAAGTCCATTTACAAATTTCACAATATCCAATTTTTTTCTTTAAATCATTTAAAAAATTTTTTTTCTTATTTCTGTGCTTTTTGCCGTTCAAAAAACTCTACTAAACACTTACAAAGACTAATAATATCTCTGAAAGTCCTTGTCAGAAAATCTATTACTAAAATAGATTTTGTTTAGTCAATTTTCTAACCACCAATGAACGCAGGCGGTAATGAAAGAAGTCCTTTCATTAATATATTTTTTGCAGCTGAAACATCTCGTAATAATGTAATGTTACAGTGATCACACTTGAAAATTTCTTTATTTCCAACATCATTTATATGACCACAGCTACTACAGGTTTTTGTAGTATATGCTTCATTCACTTGAAACACTTTTTTATTCCATACTCCTGCTTTATAATTCAGGCGTTGTTTGAATAAATAGAATTTCAAATCATTAATATTTCGATTTAGAGATTTATTATCACTTTTTTTGACAATATCGTGGCTCTTGATATCACCATAAAAAACATAATCGTTTCGTTTAAGAATATCATTAATGCATTTCCAATGAATTTCATTAATTAGATTTTCTTTTCGTGCTTCAATTTTTATTTTATTACGTTTTCTAATACGCAATGAATTTAACGTATCTATCTTTTTATTTAATTTCTTTAATAATTCTTTGTTTTGTTTATATTCTATCACTCCATTATTTCCAAAACAAGTTAGAAATGTTCTAACACCTGGATCAATACCACAATAATTATTTGTTTCTGTTTTTTCTTTCATAATCGTTGGTACAGGAATACATAGCCAGAATTTATTTCGTTCATATAAAAGACGACAATCATTGTTAATTTTTAGATTTCTATATTTTTTCAATGTTTTCTTTCCCATATGAAATAATTTATTTTTGATTAGATAGGTTGGGGCAATCTGGATTTTTCCATCTTTTACTTTAAGCAATGATTTTGCCAAAACACAACTCTGGCGATTATTTTTTGCTTTACGAAATCCAAGTTTGAAATGACGAATATTTCCTGCTTTGAAATTTGCAAATCCACTATTATGTGCTTTAATTACATCCCTAACAGCATCATCGCGTATTACCTTTGGAGTATTCAGTTCCCAATCTTTTATATTTAAATTTTTTTCAAATACAATAGCTTTTCTTTCATTCTTCAATTTATTTATTTCTTCTTTTATCAAATCATTTTGTTCTTGTTTTTTCAAAATAGAAATTTGATTTGTTAAAACAGAATAATTATTATGATACTTTCTTGTTTTATCTGTTACCAATAAATCACATAAGACTCTTGGATTTTTTGTATGGCCACTATTTATCAATGCAATTGTTTTATTATAAACATAACGACTTGTATCAATCCATTCTTTCAATATTTTCTTCTGCATTTGATTTGGTTTCAATTGAATTTTTAGATTTTTTAGTTTTGTAACTTCTTTTTCCCATTTGTTTGCAACTGTAGATATGGATAATGGATAATAGGTCTTCTGCAAGTTCCTGTTCAGTGCTTTTGTTTCCATCATCATCCAAGACTGTGAGTTTTCCTCCTGCCTTGATAATGAAGCATTTGATAAGGTCGAAACCAAATCTGGAAAGTCTGTCTCTGTGGGCAACCACAACTTCTCCGATAGTTCCTTGTAAACAGGTGTCCAGAATGGTTTGCAAGCCTTTTCTTGTAAAATTAATTCCTGAACCAATATCTGAAAGAGTTCTATATGTAGTATACTCTGGATTTCTGGATTGGACGTAGTTAATTTGTCGAGAAAGATCATCCATTTGCTTTTTCGAACTAACTCTTGTGTAGATAAAATTTTCTCTGGATTGTTCTTGATTTCGTTGTAAAGTATTACACATTTCTTCCAGATATCGTTTATCAAATCTTCTTGTTCCGGAAGGTGTTTTATAGCACTTGATTTTCTGTTCATCGCACATTTTTCGAAGTGTGTTCTGATGTAATCCAGTGATGATACAAGCTTCTTTAAGCGAGACAAACTTGGTTTTTTCATTCATTAATAAAATATAATGATTAATCTTTAAATGAAAAATTATATAGATTAATTAGATTTTAGTATATAATATTAAAAAATGTTAGTATTTAAAGAAACAGTTCGA
>JBJOQF010000107.1:0-6084 GCA_046050185.1 Bacteroidota bacterium | reverse complement strand
CCTCCTGCTCCCAAAGCAGGCGCGATAACCGAGCTACGCTACACCCCGAAAGCGGTGGCAAATATATAACTATTTTTTGCTTCTCCAAAACTATTTTGAAAATAAGAAATAAATTTATTTGACGCAAAAAAACACTTTGAAAACCTAAAAAAATAGACTCCACAAAACAGAGAATAGCTCAAATCCCAAAGTTATGGATTGAAACGGACAGCTGGAATAGCTCCAAAAAATCATATCCGTTTTAAAAATTATAATCTGTCAAATGACGACTAATCAATCTTTAACAAATGTTAACAAAATAGATTTTTAGAAACCATAATTAATTGTATTTTTACCGTTCAAAATTTAGAAAAATAAATGGGCAAAATCATCGCGATTGCTAATCAAAAAGGTGGAGTTGGAAAGACTACAACGTCTGTAAATCTTGCAGCTTCATTAGGTGTTTTAGAAAAAAAAGTGTTACTTATTGATGCTGATCCACAGGCAAATGCGTCTTCAGGATTGGGTATTGATGTTGAATCTGTTGAAATAGGCACATACCAAATTCTGGAACATAGTCATAGTCCTCAAGAGGCCATTATAAAATGTTCAGCTCCAAATGTGGATGTGATTCCATCACATATTGATCTTGTTGCTATTGAAATAGAATTAGTAGATAAAGAAAACAGGGAATATATGCTTAAAAAAGCATTGGAAAGTATCAAAGAAGAGTACGATTATATCATTATAGATTGTGCACCATCTCTTGGATTACTAACATTGAATGCTTTGACTGCCGCTGATTCTGTTATTATTCCTATTCAATGTGAATATTTTGCACTGGAAGGTTTAGGTAAATTATTGAATACGATAAAAAGCATCCAAAAAATTCACAATCCAGATTTAGACATCGAAGGGCTGTTATTGACCATGTTTGACTCGAGATTGCGTTTATCAAACCAAGTAGTTGAAGAGGTTCAAAAACATTTCAACGACATGGTTTTTGACACCATTATTCAAAGAAATGTAAAACTGAGCGAAGCGCCAAGCTTTGGAGAAAGTATCATAAACTTCGATGCAACAAGCAAAGGAGCTATCAATTACTTGCACCTTGCTCAAGAAGTTATAAAGAAAAACAGTAAATAATTTTATGGCAAAAGCACTGAAAAAACAAGCCTTAGGAAGAGGATTATCTGCATTATTGAAAGATCCTGAAAACGATATCAAATCTGTTACCGATAAAAATGCCGATAAAGTTGTAGGAAATATTATTGAGCTTGAAATTGATGCGATTGAAATAAATCCGTTTCAGCCAAGAAGTAATTTCAATGAGGAATCATTGAGAGAATTAGCGACTTCTATCAAAGAATTAGGAGTTATTCAACCCATTACTGTACGCAAATTAGACTTTAATAAATACCAATTAATATCAGGAGAGCGTCGTCTTCGTGCTTCCACTCTTGTCGGATTAACTACCGTTCCTGCTTACATTCGTATTGCAAACGACAATGAATCACTGGTTATGGCATTGGTTGAAAACATTCAGCGTCATGATTTAGATCCAATTGAGATTGCACTTTCGTACCAACGTTTAATTGATGAAATTCAATTGACTCAAGAACAAATGAGTGATCGTGTGGGAAAAAAACGCTCTACAATTGCCAATTATTTAAGACTTTTAAAATTAGATCCGATAATCCAAACTGGAATTCGTGATGGTTTTATCAGTATGGGACATGGTCGAGCCATTATTAATATTGAAGATCAAGACATTCAAACTGATATTTATCAAAAAATTGTTAGTCAAAATCTATCCGTCCGTGAAACGGAAGCATTGGTAAAAAACTATCAGGAAAGTTTAAAACCTAAACCTGCCGGTAAACCTAAAGCAGCTTCGTTTGAAATTGCAGAGTCGCATAAAAGCACTTTTACAAATTATTTTGGGACGAAAGTCGATGTAAAAGTAGCCGGAAACGGCAAAGGAAAAATCACTATTCCATTTCACTCTGAAGAAGATTTCAACAGAATTATTAAACTAATAAACCAATAGTGCATAAAATTATTTTCATAGGTCTATTCCTCTTTACAGCAGGAAACGCTACTGTTTTTGGGCAATCAAAAACGAAGGAGACGGATCCAATAGCAAAAGACACTTTGAAATCAAATGATATTGATCCTTTAACTCCTGCTAAAGCAGCCTTTTATTCAGCAGTTTTACCAGGACTAGGACAAGCTTACAACAAAAAATATTGGAAAATACCTCTTGTTTATGGTGCTATGGGAACTAGTCTTTATTATTATATTGACAGTAATAAAAAATACCATCAATATAGAGATGCCTATAAACGCAGACTTGAAGGCTACAACGATGACAATTACACTTATTTAGATAAAACCCGATTAATTGCCGGTCAAAAATTTTACCAGAGAAATCGAGATTTGTCTGCATTGATAACTTTGGGTTTTTATGTATTAAATATTGTTGACGCTAATGTGGATGCTGCATTAATACAGTTCAACGTTGATGAAAATATATCCGTAAAACCGATTATTTATCCCAATAATGTAACATTAAAAACTAATGTAGGACTAACTATAAATTATAACTTTTAACTACTCAACGATTCAACTCGTCAGGTTACTGTTTATTTAAATTAAAAAAATAAAACAAATGAAAATTGCGCTTTTAGGATACGGAAAAATGGGTCAGGTAATAGAAAGAATTGCTCTTGAAAGAGGTCATGAAATCGTTTTGAAAAAAGACGAATTTAACACCTATGAAGGACTTTCGAATGCAGATGTTGCTATCGATTTTAGCGTACCTATGGCTGCAGTTGATAATATTTCAAGTTGCTTTCATGCTAATGTACCCGTAGTTTCAGGAACAACAGGTTGGTTAGAACACTATGATGAAATGGTTGCGCTTTGTACAGAAAAAAATGGAGGATTCATTTCGAGCTCTAATTTTAGTCTGGGTGTAAATATTTTCTTCGAACTCAATGAATATTTAGCCAAAATAATGGCGCAATTCGATACCTACAGAGTAGATATGGAAGAAATTCATCATACTCAAAAACTAGATGCTCCTAGCGGAACTGCTATATCACTGGCAAAAGGAGTTGTCGAAAATAGTTCCTATACCAATTGGACTTTAGAAACTCCAAAACCAAACGAAATTCATATTGAAGCTAAAAGAATTGGTGATGTTCCAGGAACACATACAGTAACCTATGAATCCGTTGTTGACACTATCGAAATAAAACATACCGCACACAATAGAGAAGGTTTTGCACTTGGTGCTGTAATTGCGGCAGAGTGGCTTGCAGGTAAACAAGGTATCTACAATATGAAAGATGTTTTGAATTTAAACGATAAAAAAATAGCGTAACAGCTCGATTTTAAAACAAATAAACGATTAACCAAATAAATATATTATGACAGCATATCAATGGTTTGTGTTTTTTTTAATCATACAAGTAATCCACTTTTTAGGAACTTGGAAATTATACGAAAGTGCGGGTAGAAAACGTTGGGAAGCAGCTATTCCTGTATATAATGCTATTGTTTTAATGAAAATAATTGGTCGTCCTACTTGGTGGACGGTTTTACTTTTTATTCCAATTATCAACCTAATTATGTTTCCTGTAATTTGGGTTGAAACCTTAAGAAGTTTTGGAAAAAAATCTTCTTTAGATACTTTTTTAGGAATTGTAACTTTTGGATTCTACATCTATTATGTTAACTACACCCAAAAATTAGATTACATAGCAGACAGAAATTTACATCCTGAAAATAAAACTGCGGATACCATTAGTTCGTTACTTTTTGCAGTTATCGTAGCTACTTTAGTGCATACCTATTTCATTCAGCCGTACACCATTCCTACATCATCATTGGAGAAGTCATTATTGATTGGTGATTTTTTATTTGTAAGTAAAATGAATTATGGCGCAAGAGTTCCCATGACTACTGTAGCATTGCCAATGGTTCACGATTCAATTCCTTTGACTAAAAGAAAATCTTATCTTAGTTGGCCACAATTGCCATATTTGAGATTACCAGGTATTCAAAACATAAATAGAACTGACATAGTAGTTTTCAACTGGCCAGTTGATACCGTTTATAAGTTTTTTGACACATCAAAAAGAAGAGCTTATAAACCCGTAGATAAAAAATCAAATTATGTAAAAAGATGTGTCGGTATTCCTGGTGACAGCTTGTCTATAAAAGACGGAATTATTTACGTAAACGGCAAAATATTACAATTACCTGAAAGAGCTAAACCTCAATTTTCTTATGCAGTTGCATTAGACGGAAAAACACCAATCGATTTTGAATCTTTATTAAAAGAGTTAGATATTACTGATGATGCTGGGTTTAAAACTGACTTAAGGGACACTTTATTCTTAAAAGCACTTACCGCTGCCGGAGCAGAAAGATTGAAAAATGTTCCCGGAGTTGTTTCGGTAACAAGACAAATTTCAAAAGGAGTTGAAGATGGTATATTTCCCCATATTAACAAATGGAACCGTGATAATTTTGGCCCTATTTATATTCCAGAAAAAGGAAAAACAGTTGCTCTAAACATTGAAACACTCCCGTTTTACAGAATGATTATTTCTGAATATGAGAAAAAAGACTTAAAAGTTAATGGAAGTGAAATAAGAATAAACGGCAAAGTAGTGAACAGCTACACCTTCGACCAAAATTACTATTGGATGATGGGAGACAATCGTCACAACTCTGAAGATAGCCGTTATTGGGGTTATGTTCCAGAAGATCATATAGTAGGAAAACCAATTTTTATATGGCTAAGTATAGATCCTCATGGAAAGGGAATAAATAAAATTCGTTGGGATAGAGTTTTTACAACTGTTAGCGGTGAAGGTCAACCACAATCGTACTTTAAATTATTCCTTCTTGCTTTAGTAGCGTTCTTTGTTGGAGAATATTTTTTGAAAAAAAGAAAAGAGACAAAAAATTAGTCAAAAGTTTCAAGACCAAAGTCATAAAGTAAATATCTAGCTTTATGACTTTGGTCTTTATAACTTTAAAACTTTAGACAAATATGAACATTCTCATCCATCCAACCTATTTCCCTTCAATTAGTCATTTTGTAGCCATGGCACAGGCTGAAAATATTACATTTGAAATTGAAGATAATTTCCAGAAACAGACTAATCGCAATCGCACTTATATTTACAGTCCAAATGGGATTCAATTATTGAATATTCCTGTAAAACATTCGAAAGAAAGTCATCAAAAGACAAAAGATATAAAAATAGAAACTGATTTTGATTGGCAAAAACAACACTTTAAATCACTGGAAGCCGCCTATAGAAGTTCTCCTTTTTTTGAATTTTTCGAAGACGATTTGCGTCCGATTTTCGAAAAAAAGCATACCTTTTTATTGGATTTGAATTTTGAAGCTTTAGCTATTCTATCTAAATGTTTGCGATTTAAAATCGAATATACAACTACAACTGAATATTTCCATGAAGTTGCCACAACTGTAATAACTGACTATAGAAGTTTGGCAGACGGAAAAAAAGACAAATCCATATTTGATCCCTATACACAAGTTTTTGATGATAAAAATGGTTTTATTAACAATCTAAGTGTCCTGGATTTACTTTTTAATGAAGGAAAATATGCGATGGATTATTTGAAGCAGCAAAAACTTTTTATAAAATAGAATTTATAATTATTTCTATTCAAAAGACAATCTGGCCATTATAGGGAAATGATCCGAATTAATAAATTCAGGAAAACTCTCGAATTTTTTTACAGACATTTTTTCATCAACAAAAACATAATCAATTCGAGCGGGATAATACCTAAATTTATAGGTTTCACCAAAACCTTTTCCAGCCTCTTCAAAGCCATCTTTTAACTTTCCTTTTATACTTCTATAAACATAGGAAAAAGCGCTGTTGTTCATATCTCCGCAAATGATAATCGGATATTTACAATGCTTTTTATGTTCTTTAAAAATTTCTGCCTGTTGCTGCTGCTTTTTAAATGCAACACTGATTCTCTTGAACATCATTTGTGATTTATCCTGATTTATTGCTTCAATATTTTCGTCAATTTCATTCACATCAG
>JBJOQF010000106.1:0-5927 GCA_046050185.1 Bacteroidota bacterium | reverse complement strand
CCTAATGCAACATTTACCGGTGACGCTGGAACTTATGTGTTGACTTGGACCTCCGGCGGTTGTTCAGATGATGTTACGGTTACTTTTGCTGATTGTTCAAGTATCAATTTCGACGGGGTAAATGACAATATTACATTTAAAAACAACTACAATCTTAATCTTATAAATTCGTTTAGTATTGAAGCTTGGATAAAACCCAATTCAGTAACTGGAACACAAACTATTTTTTCTAAACGCGATGCCAACAATCTAACTAATGGATATGATTTAAAATTGGTTGGAAACATAATTTCATTTAATTGGAATAATAGTGGTACAATTTCTTCACTTTATGCAATTACAACAAACAGATGGTATCATGTGGCGGTAACATTTGACAGTAGCATCTATAGATTGTATATTGATGGTATAGAAGTAAGTAATCCAGGAGGTGTTTCGGGTGTAATACCATCAATTAATAGTTCAGACTGTATTTTAGGCGCAATGGATCAAACCGGCAGCCCGCCTAATAAACCTATAAATTATTTTAATGGATGGATGGATGAACTTCGAGTTTGGAATAAAGCATTAACTCCAGAACAATTACACCAAATGATGAATCAGGAAATTAAAAGCAATGGAACAGCAGTTACTGGAGTAATTATACCTATTGATATTAATGGATTATCATGGACGACAAATTTATTAGGCTATTATCAAATGAGTTCAATTAGTTGTGGTTATCTCAATCCAACAAAAGGAACTGTAGTTGGTAAACTAAGAAACATTACTACAAATCAACAGCAAACCGCTCCAATTCCTTATACCTCAAAGGGAAATGGCAATTGGACAGACACAAGTATTTCAACACCATGGACATACGGAAATTCAGTTTGGGATTATCCAAATAGCAAGGGTTACAATAATATCCCTATAGATTGGAATATTGTAAGAACTGGACATAACATTACTTCTAACACTCAAGATATTATCCTGCTAGGGCTTTTTGTTGATGCTAATCAATTAACAATAACCGGTATGGGAACTCAAAATGAGAATAATCCCGGTCAAGGTTTATGGATTACACATTATTTAAAATTGAATGGTTCAATTGATTTAGTGGGAGAATCGCAATTGGTACAAAAACGTTATACATCAACTCAGTTCAGTGAAAGTATTTTTGATGAAAACAGTTCAGGATATATTGAACGTGATCAACAAGGACAACAAAACAGTTTCAATTACAATTATTGGTCATCACCAGTAAGTATTCAAGGAGGCGTTAATAATGCACCTTACACCATTTCGGGTGTTTTAAAAGACGGGACAAATTCATCTAATCCGGGTACAATAACATTTGGTGACGGTGCTTATTTTGCCGATGGTGCTTTATCAAACCCAATAAAAATAAGTAATCGTTGGCTATGGTCCTATAATTCTTTAACGCCAAACTCAAATACTAATTGGGATAATTATTACCAGTGGAAGTACATTGGAAGTACAGGACTTTTAAAAACTGGAGAAGGATTTACTATGAAAGGATCAGGAGGGGCAGCTCTAGTTACATCGACTCAAAACTACGTTTTTATAGGAAAACCAAATTCTGGAACAATTTCTTTAGGCATAGCTCCTGAAGATACTTATTTAATAGGAAATCCTTACCCATCAGCACTGGATGCCAAGGAATTTATTAAAGATAATTTGAAAGATTGTGTAGGATGCAGAGCAAATGCAAATATATTTAATGGAGCGCTTTATTTTTGGGACCATTTTGATTTATCAAACAACCATATCTTGGCTCAATATGAAGGAGGTTATGCTATCTATAATCTAATGGCTGCTTTTGTAGCAATTGCAAATGATCCTTTAACTATAAATGACAACTCAAATGGGACTAAAAAACCAAAACAATATATTCCGGTAGCACAAGGATTTTTCATTGACGCAGCTTTAGATTCAAGCATAACAGGATCAGCTGCTACTGTTCAGGGTGGTACTATTAATTTTAAAAATGATCAAAGAGCTTTCGTAAGAGAGACTTCTGGAAGTTCTATATTTATGAAATCAAAAGAATCCAAAAAAACAGAAATCAATACAATAGACAATAGGCCTAAAATTACATTGAGTTTTATCTCTTCTACTGGAAAAAACAGACGGTTATTAGTTGGAGCAGATCCTAACACAACCAATCTATTTGACATTGGGTATGATGCTCCAATACTGGAAACTACCGGAGATAATTTCTATTGGGAATTTAGCAACGGTAAATTTGTGATTCAAGGAATACCAAATTTTGATGAAGATCAAATAATTCCAATAGGTCTTACTATAGCAAATGAAGGTTTGATAACTATTAAAATTGACACACTCGAAAATATACCTGAAGCTACTATGATTTACTTATATGACGATGTTTCCGGAAGTTATCATGACATGAAAAATAGTGCCTTTACAATCCCTTTGACTATTGGTGAATACAAAAATCGTTTCTCTTTGCGATTTACCTGTAAACCACTTGATATTGAAGAAAACACTATTAATGATGGCGTTCTTGTATTATATTCAAACAATTATAAAGTTTTAATTATCCAAAACAAAGTGTTTGATATGACGGTTAAGGAAGTTCATCTTTTTAATCTATTAGGACAAGATCTTGCAAAATGGGATGTTGAAAACAGAGATCAAAGCAGAATTCAAATTCCAATCAAGAATCAAAGTTCTGGAGTTTATATTGTAAAACTGAAAACTTCGAAAGAAAATTACAGTAAAAAAATAATTATCAAATAAATTCAATTACAAATGATTAAAAAATCTCATTTGAGTAAAATATTATTCTTAATTTTAAAATTGGTTTAAATTATTACATATATTTGGACTATATTTTTGGATTTAAATCCAAAGAAAAAACCATCTTAAAGTTATACCAATGAAAAAAATTATTACACTTATAACTATTGCCTTATTTTCAGTTACTATTGGCGCACAAGAAACAAAACCAGTTGTAAAAGAAAAAGCTAAAAAAGAATCTTGTTGTGCTAAAAAAGATTCAAAATCAAAAGCAGACGGAAAAAAATGCGATGCATCAATGGCTAAATCAAGTGGAAAAAAGTGCTAAACTAAAGCATAATTATTCGATTCTCCATAAAAAAACGTCTCTTCATTTTGAGGCGTTTTTCTATTTTTATAATTCCGATACAAATAATTTAAGCATTTTTATTTCACCCTTACACTCCATTCAAAATCCATCTCGGATACTTGGATTCCTTTTTCATCTGTTCCAATGGATTTCATCCAAAAGGTCTGCCCTTCTCCACTAGCAATAGTTTCTTGAATAGCTTTTTCTATTAAATGACCATCGTTACAGGTAAAAGTGATTCTTCCTGTCGCTTTCTTGGTAAAATTTCCTTTATTATTAGCCACTAACATCGATATTTTCTTGCCACTTTTTTGAATTTGGAACATAACCAAAGCTCCTGTAGAAAGCTCAGCAGCCATAGCTTGCACTGCGAAATACATAGAATTAAATGGATTTTGGTTGATCCAACGGTGTTTCACTGACACTACACATTTATGCTCATCTATCTCTTTTACACGTACGCCACAAATAAATGCCGATGGTAATTTGAACAATAGAAATTTATTAAGTTTTGATACGGTAAGTTTCATATAAAGCTATTATTTGTTTTTTATAAGACTCGAGCGAGAGCGAACAGGCAAAGCAATATGGCATCGCCATTCTTTATTATCTGAGGAATTTTGAATCATAGCGAGTTCATTATTGCTGTTTTTTTGCTAAAATACAAAAAAACAGTATGCATACACATTAAAGTATTTTGTTAATATTTTGTTAATATTTAGTACTGTGCAAAACAAGATACTGTCTTTTAGACATATATTTGCATAAGAAATTACTATATACTTTTAATCATGGAAACAACTACCGAAAAAAATACTGCTACATTTACTCATTTGAGTGCTTTAACTCAATATTTTATTCCTTTTGGAAATTATATTTTTCCAATACTGATTTGGTCTTCAAAAAAAGACAAATCAGAATTTGTGGATCATAATGGAAAACAAGTGCTGAATTTTCAATTGAGTTTATTACTCTATTCTTTAGTACTAATTATGATAGCTGTTCCTATTTTTCTAATTACTTTCTTAAAGAATATTCCTTTTGAAGCGCTAATAAATGATCACGATATTGTTTTAAGAAATTTTAGTTTTGAAGGTAACATCGGAATGTTAACAGTAGGTTTAGTAGCTGTTTTAATTTTTGGTCTTTTAAAAATAGTTGAATTCTTTTTGATCATTTATGCTTCCATAAAAGCATCAAATGGTGAAAAATACAACTATCCAATTACGATTCCGTTTCTTAAATAAGAACAGAAATAGATTAAAATAGAATAGAAATATATAAAGTGAACTAAATAGCCCTGATTGAAACGACATCCTTTACTTGCTTTCTTTAAGCAAGTAAAGATAAAGTGGAAAGCAGGACACGAGCTAAGCGAACTGACGAAGTAATTAGCTCCAAAAGAAAGAGTGCTAAGCAATGAGAGATTGCTTCGTTCCTCGCAATGACATCATCAATCATCAATCAAAAAATGAATAGTTTAATCAACCAAAAAATCAAAAAAAAGAAATTATGAACATTGAAAACACAAAAGCCCAGATGCGTAAAGGTGTTCTCGAGTTTTGCATCTTATCCGTATTAAAAGAAAAAGATGCCTACACATCGGAAATATTAGACACTTTGAAAAACGCAAAATTGTTAGTCGTGGAGGGAACCATTTACCCACTACTTACAAGATTGAAAAATGATGGATTACTCAACTACCGTTGGGAAGAATCAACATCGGGACCACCAAGAAAATACTATGGTCTAACCGAAATAGGACAAGCTTTTTTAAACGAACTTAGTGGCACTTGGACTGAATTATCTGATGCCGTAAACCTTATAACCAACCAAAAACAATAGTCATGAACAAAACTGTAAATATAAACCTAGGCGGAATGTTCTTTCATATAGATGAAGATGCATACCAAAAATTAACACGATACTTTGATGCTATAAAACGTTCTTTATCGAATTCATCAGGGCATGATGAGATTATAAAAGATATCGAAATGCGTGTTTCGGAATTATTGAACGAGAAACAAATAAGTGACAAGCACGTTGTAGGATTAAAAGATGTAGATGAGGTGATTGCCGTAATGGGACAACCTGAAGATTATAGAATCGATGATGAAGAAACTGGAAATTCATCTCCAAATTACACATCAAATTCTACAAAAAATAGAAAATTATATCGTGACAAAGACAACGCTATGGTCGGTGGTGTTCTTGCTGGATTGGGCCACTATTTTGGAATAGACAAAGTTTGGCTTCGATTATTTCTTTTGATAATGATTTTTGCTTGGGGAACTGGTTTCTTAGCCTATATCATTCTTTGGATTGTGATGCCAGAAGCAAAAACAACAGCCGAAAAACTGGAAATGACTGGGGAACCCGTTACTATTTCGAACATCGAAAAAAAAGTTCGGGAAGAATTTGACAATGTTTCCGAAAAAATCAAAAATGCAAATTATGACGAAATGGGCAACCGAGTGAAAACGGGTGCAGAAAAAATTGGAAGTTCTTTCGGCGATTTTATAATAACCATTTTGAGGGTTTTCTCTAAATTTCTTGGAGTGATTTTGATAATAATTGGACTGTTTGTCCTGGCCGCCTTATTCATTGGCGTTTTTACGCTGGGTTCCTCTTCTTTTATTGACGTGCCTTGGCAAGATTTTATTGAAGCCGGAAATTTTACTGATTATCCTGTTTGGACTTTTGGATTATTGATGTTTTTTGCCGTTGGAATCCCGTTTTTCTTCTTGTCATTATTAGGATTCAAATTGTTGACTCCAAATATGAAATCAATTGGAAATATAGCAAAATATAC
>JBJOQF010000105.1:0-3750 GCA_046050185.1 Bacteroidota bacterium | reverse complement strand
TTGTGCCAATCTGCGGGATTAAATATTAACCGGTAATACTATACCGGTTAATACACTCTTCCTTTACCCTCGCAAACTGGGCATTGATGTTTTTTACCACTTTTTACACTTCCGTTTCCTTTGCAAATTTTGCAACTTACTGTTCGTTTTCCATCTACTGTTAAAGCCTTTTCGTCGCGCACTTCATACACTTCATTGCCGGAAACCGTGGTAGATTTATGAATCAATTTTTGGCCGATTGTTTTTTGCCCGGTTACAAATTCGGTTGTTTCACCATCACCTCCACATAACATACAACTTGTATATTCATATTCAACGCCGGTACCCTCACAGTTGCTGCAAACTACACCTTGCGCTTTTATTTTTTGCAATCTCCGAGCAGCAATTGCTTCTTGGTCGGCTTTAGCTTTTTCTGCTCTTTGTCGCTCCTCTTGCCTTTTTACATAATTCAGTTCCAATAAAAATTCTTTAGAACGCCAATAGTAGGGGTTATACATATTGGAAAACTTTTGTAACCAAATTCGAGTTGGGCGGTCGGTATTATTTTTGATTTCAATTTTTTTAATACTTCCAATTAAATGGATGTTTCGGATAAATAGTCCTTTATCACTACTATAAACATCTTTGATTATTTCGGTACGCGATGGCGACCAAACTTCAAAAGGGGTGCCGTTTAATTCAATTCCGGAAAGCGGTGCATAGGAAACAAAATTGTATATGTATTCACTGCCTTTAGAAAGTTTTTCATTGAGCACGATGGTTTGATTCGGTTGCAGCAAGGTGTCCATTTCAAAACCGCCCCCAATGTCTTGGTATTTGAAACGATTATTGATGGAGTCTAAGATTTGCCAAACTTTACGACTTTCAGGCTTTTGTGCTAATAGATACTTTTTATGTGCAGCCTCATCTGCTTTTTTTTCAATCAATTTTTCGGGAGATAATGGTTTGGGCAAAAAATAGGCATTCGTTGCTTTTTTATTTTTTTGTTGCCATGCAGCCAGTTTACTTTTATTGGGTTTTGAAAAGTATAAAGCAACTAAATGCTCAGTTTTACCATAGCTGTAATAACTGAAATCGTACCATTCGGGAACAATTTCATCTAAGATGCCGTCCCAACTTATACAAGAAGCGGTGAAGGGTTCAAATCCGTCTGTAAATGGTTCTTCATTCCACCGGTACGAAACAAATCTTTTACTCCTTTCGGATGCAACGCCATTCAGTTTTATGCCATGTGAATTGGATGTTAAGCAAAAAACGCCGGCTACATCATCGGTTAAATATTGATTTAAGAAATTGACACAATTATAATTTTTGTAGCAAGTACTAATTGTGTCGAGCCTGTGCAATAGGGTATATCCTTGGTCTTGAAATTCTTTTATTAACGCATCAGTTTTAGCAAGCAGCGCTTGACCCGTTTCTGATTTTTGAAATTCAGTTTGTTGGCCATGTACCCAAATCGGGAATAAAATTAAGATTAGCCAAAAATATTTTTTCATGACTTTTTTCAGCAATTTCTTTAAAAGTAAGGTGGATTCTATACCCAATAAACGGTATTTATTGTGGAGAGAATTGGAGAAATTTTTTGAATAGAAGGCTAAGGGCGTGCACCTTCAAATCGCGCTAGAATGAGGCGTAGCCTCTTGTGTCATCCATTTACTAAATCAGAATTTTAATAAACTAACATTTTTCATTGTAGGTTGCAGTACCAAAGAATCTTATTCTTTAATATTGCCAACTTGATTTATTTAGCAATAAACCTAGCTTTTTATGGAACTATTTTTTTGATATTATTATACACTACACAAGAAACCAAAGGCATTAGCTATGCCTCATTCTTGTGCAAACTGAAGGAACTTCACACAAATAGCTGGATTAGAAGATGGAATTTCTAATTCTGAAGTTAACGCGATGTTTTGGGAAAATGTCCTGCGTTTGGATGCAAATATGCCTTTAAGATTATGGTATCATTATGATGATTCGTTAAAAATTCAATATCAACTAGGATCTAAAGTTGCAACCTCAGGTGTAATGACAATTATTTCAGACTTAATTGGAAATAATTTACAAATCAAAATAAATGGCCTTTAGCATTATGGAAAAGTGTAAACCAAAAGAAATTATTTTTTCAATATTATTTTTAATTTTTTGTGTCAACTTAATGGCGCAAACTACAAAAGTGAGAAAAGAAGGAGTGGTTGTATTTAATAGGCCTTTTTTCAAGAATTGTGCAATTCTAATGCAAGACACTGCGCTTAGTGGAAATAGGTTTAATAATTGGTTTGATATTGCTAACGATGATAATCGTACAATTAACCCTAAAATAACAGTACTTTATCCTGCCTTCATTATTGATAGTAATTTATTTCTCGATTGTGAAGCAAGGTTATTAAATTCAGATAGCACAATTTTATATTATAATTATTCAAAAGATAGATTACAAGATATTGTTACAAAATATATTCGTCTGTATATTGGCTATATTGACTTGGGAAATCGTAAAAATGTAGTGATTCAGTTTTTAACACGAAATGAATTTGAAAAACTCAAATACATTTATAGTAATGAACTTTTTTTAATGGCCCGGAAAAAAAACTTGAGATTTGCAATTATTAAGTTATAACCCTCACTAGCGAAAAAATGAGGTAAGGATGGAATGCATCTTAGCTTCTTGTGTCTTTTGTAAACTTCGACATAACAACAATATGTCATCGGTATTAAAAGCCTGATTTTTATGATTAAGCTTTATGTCGTGTGGCTAGAGTACATTTTTGCCTTTTCGATTTAATAGGTATCAGAATGAATCGCATTTTGTGAATTACAGTTACTTCTAAAATTTATTAAAACATCGGCTTAAGTATTGGGTAAGATGAATTTGCCTATTTTGAAGTATTAAAGATTTTTCCCCTTTATGCATATTAGCATGGTACAAATATATGCAGTTTATTATTTACAATTTGTGTTTTGAAAGCCTTTAGAAGGGGATGATTTTTTAAATGAGGTAATTTTCATTACCCTAAGAGTAAAAAAGAATAATCGCCTTATAAATCCGTAAAAAAGATTATTTCTTTTGAACTACACGAATAAAACATATTTATGGTGCAAATAAAAAAGCACCTACAAATTGAATTTCGTAAGTGCTTGACTATTAAAGTGGACCCACCTGGGCTCGAACCGGTGCCGATAGTTATCGGCATAGCTATCGGCACTCTGATTATTCGTTATTATACTTTTGTAGAAGTTTGAAACAGATTTCGGGATATTTTTTAAGATTTTGGATATACTTTTTGCTTTTCATGGCTTTGATATGTGCTTCAATTTTACGAGCAACTGTTTAATTTTTACATTCAATTTCTAAGAAAATTGTCCAATCGTCCGCTTTAGCAGTGAACTTGTTTTGATAATAAAGGCTAACATGTTTCTGCAATCGATCCTCCACGGTTAAAGTTGTAAACCCGATATAGAATTTATCCAATTGTTCACTAAATAAGATATAGACGTATGCCATCATAAAAAAACCGCAAACCTTATGGAGTGCGGTATCATTTGTGGACCCACCTGGGCTCGAACCAGGGACCCTCTGATTATGAGTCAGATGCTCTAACCGGCTGAGCTATAGGTCCTTTCCGGTAATTTGGAACGCAAATATAATTAATCCAAGGCAATTTAACGCTTCATTAATTTTATTTGATGTTATTTTGCACCCACAAAATCATTTATGAAGAAGTTACTAATTTGGGTTTCAGCAATTGT
>JBJOQF010000104.1:0-7220 GCA_046050185.1 Bacteroidota bacterium | reverse complement strand
AATTTGAAAAAAGGAATAGTAAAAACAATAATCAATTTTTGATTTGAGATTGACTTTTGAAATTGAAGAAGAGATTTTTTAAGTTTGAAAATTCAGTTATTGATATTGCAATTGACATTTGCAATTGCTATTGATTTATTACATTTACAAAAATTATAGATTATGGTATTGAGTAGATTTTGGTTGGCTATTTTTATTTCTTCAATTTTATTTGTGGTTATTAGTTTGTTTTCTGGCAACAGTTATACTATAGATTATATTTTAAATGGTAAAAAAGATGACCCTGTTTTACTTTCCGAAAAATACATCGAGCAAGTTCCCGCTTTTATAAAAGACAGCATCAAGAAAGCACCAGATCAGACCATGGTTATCAACAGAGATACCATCAATGCCGATACAACTTATGTATTTAAGAATAAAGTTGTTAAAATTTATAGTGGGGTTCAAAAATCGGATGGATTATTACCCACTTGTAAAAACACATTACTGGATTTAATTTTGCCACTTATCGCTTATTTGGCATTTTTCTGTGGCTTAATGGAACTTTTAATCCTTTCTGGAGCCACTGAAAAATTAGCAAAAGTTTTGAGTCCGGTGTTCGTAAAAGTGTTTCCAAGTATTCCCAAAAATCATCCTTCGATTTCCTATATGACCTTAAATTTTGCTGCTAATTTCTTGGGATTGGATTCTGCTGCAACCCCATTTGGATTAAAAGCTATGGAAAGTTTACAAGAAATAAACCCCGAAAAAGATAAAGCGAGTGATGCCCAAATTATGTTTATGTGCCTGCATGCCTCTGGACTTACGTTAATTGCAACGTCTATTATTGGTTATCGTGCAGCTGCCAATGCTGCCAATCCCGCCGATGTGATGTTGCCTTGTATCATCACCTCTTTTATCGGTACAATTGCGGCATTTTTAATTGTTGGAATTAAACAAAAAATTAATTTTAAGAGTGCCTCTTTGGTCATCGGTCTAATAACGTTAATAGCTGCAATTATAGGTTTGTTACTATATGTAAACCATTTGGATTTAATTGGTAAAAATTATTTCACATCCAATCTTTCAGCCTTAATTCTAGTTGGAATTATTGCATTTACTTTGATCTTATCTTTTGTTAAAGAAAAGAAATTTACAGAAGCCAATACAACTGTTTATGAAACCTTTGTGGTAGGTGCCAATAATGGTATTAAAACAGGAGTTACCATTTTCCCTTATGTTTTGGGAATGTTAGTGGCTATTTCTTTATTCAGAAACAGTGGTTTGTTTGAAATTATTAGTGAATGGATTGCCTTTGGATTTTCAAATTTGGGAGTAAGTAAAGAAATCACCGATGCTTTACCCGTAGCATTGCTTAGACCTTTTAGTTCTGCAGGCTCACGAGGATTTTTAATTGATTCGATGAATACTTTTGGGGCTGATTCCTTAACGGGAAGATTAAGCAGTATTTTTCAATGCAGTGCCGAAAGCACTTTTTATGTGATAGCAGTTTACTTTGGTTCTGTTAATATAAAAAATACTCGCTACGCTTTAGGAACAATGCTCGTAGTTGATGTGATTTGTGTGATTACAGCTATTTTGGTGGCGAGCTGGTTTTTCTAAAAGGAAGATATATTTTGGGCTGAACCCAAAATATGAATATAGTTTTCTAGTTATGGTTTTTTATGACGGGACATTTAAATAATTTTGATTTAATCAATCACCATTTCAGGAATTTCACCTTCAACGATCAAATCAGCCTCGGTGGAAGCGATAATATGTGCTACGGTTACACCTGGTGCGCGTTCCAATAGTTTGAAACCTTTTGAAGTTATTTCAAGAACGGCAAGTTCAGTAACTATTTTTTTCACACAGCCCACCCCAGTTAACGGTAAAGTACATTTTTTAAGAATTTTTGATTCCCCTGCTTTGTTGACGTGCATCATAGCCACTATGATATTCTCGGCTGAAGCGACTAAATCCATTGCACCACCCATTCCTTTGACCATTTTTCCAGGAATCTTCCAGTTGGCAATATCGCCGTTTTCGGCAACTTCCATAGCACCGAGAATTGTCAGGTCTACATGCTGCCCACGTATCATTCCAAAACTCAAAGCCGAATCAAAAAAAGATGCGCCTGGTAAGGTAGTTATTGTTTGTTTTCCTGCATTAATAATGTCAGCGTCTTCTTCTCCTTCAAAAGGGAATGGACCCATGCCCAGAACGCCGTTTTCGCTTTGAAACTCCACGTCAATTCCTTTTGGGATATAGTTTGCCACTAATGTTGGTATTCCAATTCCGAGATTTACGAAATAACGGTCTTTTAATTCTTGGGCAATTCGTTTTGCTATTCCTATTTTATCTAATGCCATGATTAGTCTCTTTTCCTGGTTGTACGTTGCTCAATTCTCTTTTCGTATTGCTCTCCTTGAAAGATGCGCTGTACAAATATTCCAGGAATATGAATTTGGTTTGGATCTAAAGTTCCGGCTTCAACAAGTTCTTCAACTTCAGCGATGGTTATTTTTGCTGCTCCGGCCATACATGGATTGAAGTTTCTGGCAGTTCCTTTGAAGATTAAATTTCCTGCAGTATCGCCTTTCCAAGCTTTTACAATGGCAAAATCAGCTTTGAAAGCCAATTCCATCACATGCATTTTTCCGTTGAATTCACGTACTTCTTTACCTTCGGCTACTTCGGTGCCATAACCTGCGGGCGTAAAAAAAGCTGGAATTCCTGCTTGTGCAGCACGACAACGTTCGGCAAGTGTTCCTTGTGGAATAAGGTCTACTTCAAGTTCGCCAGAAAGCATTTGACGTTCAAATTCGACATTCTCCCCTACATAGGAAGAAATCATTTTTTTGATTTGACGTTTTTGCAAAAGCAATCCAAGTCCAAAATCATCTACACCGGCATTGTTAGAAATACAGGTTAAATTCTTGTTTTCTTTTTTTACTAATTCGGCAATTGAGTTTTCTGGGATTCCACATAGTCCAAAACCGCCCAGCATTATAGTCATTCCGTTTTCAATTCCTTGCAGTGCGTCTTGAACGGTATTTACTTTTTTGTTGATCATAGTGTGTTTTTTAGCCCATCCCAAAACTTAGAGAAGTAACGACATCCTACCATTGCGAGGAACGGGCGCCATCCCATTTGTTCCTCGCAATGACTATTACAATTCAAATTCTTCGGTGTCCTGTTGGACATCGGTAGTGTCTTTTACGACAGCACGAGGCGTATAACAATCTACTTTTATGGAAAGATTTGCGGGTCTGTCAAAATCGCTTTTGGATACGTGAAGACCTGGATCAGCATAACAAAGTTTCATGAAATAACCCCAAACAGGAAGTGCTGCAGTTGCTCCTTGACCATAAGTGAGGCTTTTGAAACGAGCTGAACGATCCTCACAACCTACCCAAACGCCAGTTACAAGATTAGGAACCATTCCCATAAACCAACCGTCAGATTGGTTTTGAGTGGTACCCGTTTTACCAGCGATAGGATTTTTAAAAGAATAAGGATATCCGGTCCAACGATTGTCACCGTTTCCACCACCAGTTGTACGCAAACGATCACCTGAACCACCTTCGGTTACACCTTCCAGTAATTTGATGACTGCAAAAGCAATGTCTTTATTTAAAACATCATGTGATTCCGGTATTGGCTCGAAGATTACTACACCACTTTTGTCTTCAATTCGTGTTATAAATTGTGGTTTCATATAAACCCCTTGATTGGCAAAAGTGCTGTATGCGGCTACCATGTCCTCAACGGTTATTTCTACAGCTCCTAAAGCAATGGAAGGCTGTACCGGAATTTCGGATTTTACTCCTAATTTATGGGTTAATTCTACAACCGCTTCTGGACCAGTTTTGTCAATTAACTTTGCTGATACGGTGTTTATAGAGTTTGCCAAACCTCGTTTTAGAGTAACCATTCCACGGTATTTATTGTCAGAGTTTTTTGGTTCCCAGTCTTCGGTAACATGATGACGCCCTTTGTGAATCATAAAGGGACCATCTAAAATAGAATCACAAGGAGACATGTTTAATTGTTCAATTGCTGTGGCGTAAACAAAAGGTTTAAATGTAGAGCCTACTTGTCTTGCACCTTGTCCTACGTGATCGTATTGAAAATATTTATAGTTGATTCCGCCCACCCAAGCTTTTACATTTCCTGTTTGCGGTTCCATAGCCATTAATCCGGATTGTAAAAAGTGTTTGTAATAACGAATGGAGTCCAGTGGCGTCATGATAGTGTCTCTTTCTCCTTTCCAGGTAAATACTTTCATTTTTGTTTTTTCCTTAAAAGATGCTAGAATTTCTTCCTCACTTTTATCGTTTGCTTTCATAACCTCCCATCGGTGGGAAGATTTCATCGCCTGATTCAGGATTCGTTGTGTTTCTACAGAAGAGATATTGACAAAAGGAGCGTTTTTATTATCCTTAGATTGAATGAAAAACTCTTCTTGAAGGTTTGCCATGTGTGCCGAAACTGCTTCTTCGGCATGCAATTGCATTCTTGAATCTATGGTGGTGTAAATTTTTAAACCATCTTTGTAAATATCATAATCAGAACCATCCGGTTTTTTATTTTCTTCGGCCCATTTTTTCATGTAATCACGTAAATATTCTCTGAAATAAGTAGCGGTACCGTCTTTGTGTGTTTCTAATTTGAAATTTAATTTGATAGGTAAACTTTGTAATTTTATTTTTTGGTCTTCGGTTATTATATTTCCTTTTTCCATTTGTAAAAGCACCACATTTCTGCGGTTTTTTACCCCTTCCGGATTTCTTACGGGATTGTATAAACCGGAATTTTTGAACATTCCAACTAATATTGCCGACTCATCAATGGTCAAATCTTTTGGTTCTTTTGAAAAATATGTTTTTGCAGCTGAACTTACCCCAACGGAATTGTTACCAAAATCATATACGTTGCAATACATAGCAATGATTTCATTTTTAGTGTATTGTCTTTCTAATCGAATAGCAATAATCCATTCTTTTATTTTTTGTACAATTCTAAAAGGCAAAAATTTAGAACCTTCCCCGTGGAATAATTGTTTGGCTAATTGCTGTGTCAATGTACTCGCTCCACCACTAGTTCCTAAACTTGCAATGGCTCTCAAAGTTCCTCTGCCGTCTATTCCGGAATGGTCATAAAAACGAGCATCTTCAGTAGCTACCAGTGCCTGAACTAGGTTTTTTGGCAAGTCAGAATATTTTAATTGTGATCTGTTTTTTTCAAAATACTTACCCAAAACCACTCCATCAGCCGAAATGATTTCTGTAGCTAAATTTGAATCGGGATTTTCTAAATCTTCAAAGGAAGGCATCGAACCAAAAAGGCCCCATGAAGCAAATAGAAAAAATAAACCTATAGCGCCCATTCCATAAAAGAAAATTTTCCAAAATTTCTTTTTGTAGTAGGTTATATCTTTATCAATGTTTTTTGTCTGATTGTTATTTTTTTTGATAGCCATAATACTTTCTTAATCTTTTTTTTCTATTCTAAAACCTACTTCTGTAATCCCATCCAAAGCTGTCACACCGGGAACTTTGCCAGTTTCCCTGACGGCTTGTTTTATATGTACTTTGTATTTTCCTTTGAAGGTTGCATTTTCTTTAAAATATAATTTACTTTCTTTTATATCCGAAAATCCATCACCAAGCAATGTTCCGTCTGGATCAGCCATTTGGTATTCAAGTGTGTCAACTTTTGTGTAACCATTTGGTTTTTCCAGCGCCACAATCAAAAATAGGTTGTTGAATTGATAATTGTTATTATCTCTCAAATTGATAAACAAATTATATTGTTTTGTAGAGTCCAGTTCCGGTAAATCGAACGTTACAATACTGTCTTTATGCCATGCGCTTCCAACAGATTTATATTCATCAAACACTCTTTTTTTATCACAGGAGAAAAAAAGAATTGCCACCAAAAGAAGTAAAGTGCTATTTTTTAGCCTCATTTTTAGTAATAATTATAGGTTTTCTAGGTTCAGTAGGTTTTGCAGCTACTGGTTTTTTTTCATTTGAAGCCTGACGGTTATTATTGTTATTGTTTACAGGTCTATTATTGTTTGCTACAATTGCTTTTTCACCAGTAGTTTTACGTTTTTTATTTGGTTTTTTCTTTGGTTTAGGCTGGTCAAAACGAGTTAAACTTTCCTGACCCATCGCATTGTTGAAATTTTTCTCTGGTTCAACAACAATTTCTATAGCAAAATCTTCGAGCGAAGAAACTTTGTTTTTTAGTTTGTTTTCGGCAACAATTTCTTTGACTTGTTCAATTTTCAGAACATGCCAATTAGCAAAATTATTGGTGTAAGCAAACCACATCAGTCCTTTGAAAATGTCTTGTTTTTGACAAATGGCATCTCCTTTTTCGGTCACCAGTTTTGTTTCGAAATCTGGAAAATCTTTCAAGGCATCCATGTAAGTATCTAACTCATAGTTTAAGCAGCATTTCAATTTTCCGCATTGTCCGGCAAGTTTTTGTGGATTCAAAGACAATTGTTGGTAACGTGCTGCAGAGGTGTTTACACTTCTAAAATCAGTTAGCCAAGTTGAACAACATAATTCTCTTCCGCAAGAACCAATTCCGCCTAAACGAGCTGCTTCCTGGCGGAAGCCTACTTGTTTCATTTCGATTCGGGTATTGAATTCTTTAGCGAAATCTTTAATCAACGCACGAAAATCGATACGATCATTTGCGGTATAGTAAAAAGTAGCTTTAGATCCGTCACCTTGAAATTCAATATCAGAAATTTTCATTTCCAGTTTTTGAGCAATTGCTAATTCACGAGCGCGAACCTTCATAGGCTCTTCTCTGTCTCTTGCGGTGGACCAAATGTCGATATCTTTTTGGGATGCTTTTCTATAGATTTTAGGAACATCATTGTTTAGATGATTGACTCCTTTTTTCTTCATTTGAATTTTTACTAATTCGCCTGTCAAAGTTACAATTCCTATGTCGTGTCCTGGTGAAGCAACAGTAGCGACAATGTCACCCATGCTTAACGTTAGTTTATCCGTATTGCGGTAAAATTCTTTTCTTCCGTTTTTGAAACGCACTTCAACACAGTCAAAAGGAGCGTCACCATTAGGCAAACTCATATTAGAAAGCCAATCGAAAACCGTTAATTTATTGCAGCTATCGGTGCCGCAAGTCCCATTATTTTTACAACCCTTAGGTGCGCCACCATCAGAAGTTGAACAACTTGTACATGCCATAAT
>JBJOQF010000103.1:0-3798 GCA_046050185.1 Bacteroidota bacterium | reverse complement strand
ATAAACACGAAAGTATTTTTACTTCTGTAAAAATTCAAGAAAATAATTCTGTAATGTTATCTTCATTAGCAGGAAGTACCCTTGGAGTTTGGGTTTCGCACGGGGAAGGAAAATTCAATTTACCAGAACCTGAAACTAACTATAATATTGTTGGAAAATATGGATATGAAGGCTATCCTGCAAATCCAAATGGATCTGACTTTAATACTGCTATGCTGTGTGATACAACAGGTCGTCACTTGGTTATGATGCCGCACATTGAGCGTTCTACGTTTCAATGGAACTGGGCTCATTATCCAAAAGATAGAAATGACGAAGTTTCGCCTTGGCATGAAGCTTTTGTCAATGCCAGAAAATGGATGGATAAAATTGAACTATAATTTTAATATTTTCTTAAGCTATTTTTTATAAGACTATTTAATACTTATAAATATATTTGCCAAATGGAAAAATTAAATCTAAAACTGACTTTACTGATTTTAATATCAAGTTTAAGTCAGTTTTCTTTTGCTCAAAAATCAGGGCAAATAAAGGGAATCGTTACAGATGGTAAAACAGCTATCGAGTTTACTGATGTACTATTAAAAAACAGTAGCGATTCTACAAAAGTCGCTTCTTATACCGTAACCGATATTTCTGGTAATTTTTCTTTAGACAACTTATCTACAGGAGAATATCAACTACTATTTAAATTAATTGGGTATAAAACGGTAGCACAAAAAATAAAAATTACTAATGAAACTCCCATTATTTCATTAGGTACTGTTGTTTTACAAAATGACACTAATTTACTAAAAGCTGTTGTCGTTACTTCTCAAAAAAAATTGATTCAAAAAACTCCAGAAGGTCTTATTTTTAATGTTGGCGCCAATATTTCACAAATAGGCGGAACAGCTACAGATTTACTCAAAAACATACCTACTGTTGCAGTTGATGCCGAAGGAGCGATATCTTTAAGAGGGAAAACGCCCTTGATTTTGATAAACGGTAAAAATTCAGCTATTACAAATATTGACCAAATTGCAGCAAGCAGTATTGAAAGTATCGAAGTAATTACAAATCCTACTGCAAAATACGATGCAAATGCCGAAAGTGGGGTAATTAATATTAAACTCAAAAAAAACAATCAAAATGGTATCAATGGCGCATTAGTTCTAGGGACTGGTTTTGGTGCTAAAGGAAGGATTAATAGTTCGGTACTTTTGAATCATAAAACAGAAAAATGGAATTTTGGATTGGGTTATGACAATCGTTTTGCAGGACGAACTAAAAAAATAAAAGGAAGCAGGACGAACTATCTAATTACTGATGAGTATTTTATAGAACAAAATAGAAATGACGAACGAACGGAGCAATTGCAAAATTTAAAATTCAATATTGATTTTTCGCCTAACGACAAAAACAATTTTTCTTTTGAAGCGATAGCCAACAAGGAAGGCCAAAATAATGATGAAACATTAAAAACACTAATCAAAAAAGAAGACGCTAGTTTTTTTTCATACAACATAAGACATTCTTTAGAATTAGAGCGTTCAAAAGTGGGTGAATTAGCATTTAATTATGATAGAAATTTTTCGGATAATCGAAAAAGTCTAACCGCTAGTATTACTTCTTCTTTTAATAAAGATAGTGAAAATACGGGTATTGACACTTATAATTATAATGAAAGTAATTCTCAAATTGGGGAGGTCTTTCTACAAAAAACACATAATTATGAAGATGAAAATGTAACCAATGCCATATTTGATTATTCGTTTCCTATTTCAAAAAAATCAAATATAGAAACGGGATATAAAGGAACATTTCGATTTTTTAATTCCGATTTTCAAAGCGCCGATTATAGCAATACTGAATTCGTAATCAATCCTGATTTGAGCAATATTTTTAAATTCAACGAACAAATAAATGCTGTTTATGGAATGTTAAATTCGTTCTTGGGGAATACCGAAAATCAAAAATGGAAATACAATTTAGGCCTTCGAATGGAGCAAGTTTCAAACAACGGAAAAACACAAAATAACAGCACTCAGTTTTCGAATAGTTATTTAAAACTCTTTCCTTCTGCTTCTTTACAATTGAATTTAAAAACGGATGAAACTTTAAAAATTAGCTACAGCAAACGTATTAATCGCCCAGAGTTAGATCAACTCAATCCCTTTTTAGACATTACCGATGCGCTGAATCCACATAGTGGAAATCCCTATTTAAAACCTGAAATAATCAATATAGGTGAACTAAGTTATACCAAAGAGTGGACAAAATATTCATTATCAACAAATGGGTTTTATCGGAATGCTACCAATACTATAAAACAATATTCCGAACTACAGGAAAATGGAGTTGTTTTATTACATCCCAAAAATTTTGGAAATACCATAACGTATGGAGTAGAAACTATTTTTAACCTGAAACCCGTTGGATTTTATGACGCTAATATTAGTCTTACAGGATTTCAACAAAATATTGACGGTTCAAATGTAGCTGAAGATGCAGTTAGTAAAGCGTTTAACTGGTACGGAAAAATAATCAATAACTTTGTTCCATGGCATGGTGGAAAATTACAGTTAATTGGAAATTATAATTCAGCTTTGGCAACAGCACAAGGAAAAAGAATTGCTCTTTATAATATTGACATGGGGTTTCAACAAAAATTAGGTAACGGAAATGCACGATTAGGATTAGCCATTACAGATGTATTTAACACTTTGAAAAGTGGCTATATTAATAACACTTCAAGTTTTATCAATAATAGAACCTCAAAAGCCGATACTAGAGCCTTAATGCTTACTTTTGCCTATACCTTTAAATCCGTTTTTAAAGAAAATCTATTAGAAAATCAGTTTACACCTGAATATTAATCCCATGAATTTATGTCAAATAATTTCATTTCTAAAAAACGTATTCTAACAGCAGAATGCGTTTTTATTTGCGTTCAGTTTGTATCTTGCTAAAAATAGCAGAATAAAAAAAATTACTTAAAGCAATTTTTCAAGCTCTAAACGTATAAAATAATACCCATGCAGACTAAAAATCTTTCTTTATTCTTTATTTTCCTAATCATAAACGTAACACAAACGTATGCACAAGTCAAACCGACAAAAATTAATACCAAAAACCAAGAACGCTATATAACTACTACAATAGGTTACCCAATTGCAGGTCTATATTTTTATTTTAACCAAACGGAGCCCACAACACAACTTAATGACAATGGTTCCGGAATTATGCAAAATGAAGATCTGTCCAAAGAAAGTATCATTTGGGGAATAGAATGTTCACAATCTGGCATTCCCATCTTGAAGGAAGGATTTGATAGTGCGGCTTATTCTTTTTGGTATAAAAAAGAAAATTTGAGCCATTTAGAATCCGAAGATAAAGAAGAATGGATTTATCAATCCTTCACCATACATTTTAACAAACAAAAAATGTTTATTTCTGGAAATAGGGTAAAAGAATATATAGAACCCGAATTAAAAAAGCAAAAGATGTAGCTCCTTATATGATTACTATTTTATTCATTTACTTACAAAAAATAATCATATACTATAATGACATTATTTTAAGAAATCGATTTCGTTGAATACCAATATTCTAGTTGGTTGTAAAACAATTAGTTTCAAAAAACTGAACATTGTAAACATTTTTTATTTAATTTGCTAAAAAAATCAACGTTTTACAATGACTTCTATAACCAGACTTTTTGATTTTCCCTATTATCAGCAAGATAAATACACTTCAATTCCAGATGCTTTAACAACGAAGCAAAATGGGGTTTGGATAAAAACTTCTACTCAAGAA
>JBJOQF010000102.1:0-3684 GCA_046050185.1 Bacteroidota bacterium | reverse complement strand
TTGTAGGATTTGCTTTTTCTTTGAACAATTCCAATAATTTCTCAGCAACAACTTGATCCGAAAGTCTTTTTACTTCGTCTTGGTTTGACAAAACTCTAGCAACAATTCCCTGAACTTCTTCGTCAGTAGGATTTGTTTGCCCGAATTGAGCCATTTGTTGTCTGATTGATCTTGTAGTAAATGATTTTAAGTCTTCAAATGTAATTTTGATATCGCTTGAAGCCATAGCTCTACCTTCGATTAACTGAAAACGCAATCCTCTTTCTGATCTGGCATATTCTACTTCAGCTTCTTCAGGAGACATTTTTTTCTCTCCAACAGTTTGCAACCATTTTTTCAAGAATTCAGATGGCAAGTCAAATTTTGTATTTTCAATTAAGAAATCCTGAACATCAGCCAATAATTTTTGGTCTGCTTGTTGTGCAAATTGATTTTCAGCATCTTCCTTGATTTTTGCTTTCAATTCTTCAAGAGAAGCAACAGTTCCTGCCCCAA
Organism: Bacteroidota bacterium; assembly: GCA_046050185.1. GTDB lineage: Bacteria > Bacteroidota > Bacteroidia > Flavobacteriales > Flavobacteriaceae > Flavobacterium. The sequence goes on along the minus strand of JBJOQF010000102.1, from coordinate 3,189 downwards.
AAAGTTTGTCAAACAATTCTTGGTTCAATTCAGCCAATTCAGCTGTATTGATAGCTTCAATTGTGAAATCTACATCAACTTCTAATCCGTGAACATCATCATGATTCACTTTCATAACATCCATCAATTGATGATCATCTTCAAATAAACCTTTAGTATTTACAGTAACCACATCACCTACTTTTTTACCTATGAATTTATCAGCAGTAGCTTTATCTTTGAAAATATCTAAAGAGAAAGTTGTTGTGTTAGTAATTCCTTTTTCTTCGTTTGTGAAAGTTCCGGTTAAATCAGAACCAGCTTCAACCACATCTTGAGGAATTGCTTTTCCAAATTGTTTTTGGATACGAGTAACTTGACCTTCAATTAATTTATCATCTGCAGTAACCACATATTTTACGATGTCGTTTTTAGCTTCTAAATCCAATTCGAAGTTTGGCACTAAACCAATTTCATATTCAAAAACCAATTCTTCAGTATCCCAAGAAAAAGCTTCGTTTACCTTAGCAAGAGGTGTTCCAAGAAGGTTTAATCTTTCTGATTGCACAAAACGCTCTAAAGCTAAATCCACCACTTTTTTAACTTCTTCTTCTTTGATTTTTTTTCCGTATTGTTTTTCAACAAGATCTTTAGGCACAGCACCCTTTCTAAATCCTTTAACAGTTGCCAAAGGCATTTTTTCATTTATTCTTTTGGCAACCTGTCCTTTGTAATCCATGTGAACAACTGTCATTACAATCGTTTCATTCACTGCGTCTATTGCTACTCTTTTGATATCCATCTTCTTCTTTAATTTACATAATAAAATTGGACTGCAAAATTATAAAATTTTTCCAACCCAAACAAGCTTTTTATTCACGATCCCAATCCCGAAGCGTCGGGACGGGATGGGATTGAATTTTAGGCGGTTATTTGAAAAAATCAGAGGCATGAAACAGAAAATAATTTGGGCGTGTCCCTCCAGATTGCTTCGTCGTTCCTCCTCGCAACTACGGGTCAGGCTGTACGTTCCCGCTTTTTATGATTTTCAATTGCTGCGGGTTCAAACCCACAGCAATTGAAAATCATAAAAGAGCTCCACTGCCATCCTTCACGCAACTCGCAGTCCAACCGAAATCTTTGTTTTTTATAAGTTTTTTTTTATATATTTGAAAATACATAAAGCGAAACATACCTCTGCCAATCTACCTGATTTTGGGTGGCTATATGAAGAGTTTGTTTCGATTATTTACAAGTTATTACAAGGAATTTTAATGACAGACAACAATGACAGACAATTTTACGATAGACCAAATTAGAGATGAAATAATAAAATTTAAAAATGACCCTGACTTTCAAAAGTTGGAGAATTTTTATTATTCAAAATCATTTTCGGAAATTTTGGGTGTTAGTAGACGAGAAATTAGTCATAGCGGATTTCTTGCTTGGTTACTTGGAAATTTGGAAAGCCATAATTTAGGTGAATTTCCAATCAAGAAGTTTTTAGACATTATTCTTAAATACAGTAATGACAAATTAAAGAGTAGACATAGTGGTCTTTTTAATTTTTTTGCGACAGAAGATTATTTAATTGAAAGACTTTTCATTAAGCCTGAATTCTCAATTAAAAATGTTGGAAGACTTGATATTTATATTGAACTAACACTTTTAATTGAAGGAAAAACAAAAAACATACGATTAATTATTGAAAACAAAGTTGAAAGCAAAGAGAACAACGACCAAACAAACAGCTACTTTAATTTCTTTAATCCGACTGAAAATAACGACAACATTGTAATCTATGTATACTTAACTCCAATTTCAACGCTTGAACTTATAGAACTTACGGAACCTGAATGTAACTGCAAAGAATTTATTCAAATTAACTATCAATCAATTGTTGACTACTTAATTGAACCCGCATTAAATCAGAACATCTCAACACGAACACAAAATATACTAACCGAATATTTAAAATCATTAAGCCAACCTTCAATAGACGAAGAAGCTGACGGACATAAACAAGAATTAATTATGGCACTTGGTAACGAAGAAAGAAAACTATTGTCAAGTTTTTGGGAGAAAAATCAAAAATTAATTTTAGCATCACTTTATGCAATAAGTTCTGATCCAGAACAAGAAAAAGACACAAGAGATATTATAAGAGAAGCACTTGACAGTTTATCTTCTGACAAAGACCGAAGCACATATAACATAAAATATAATGGTGTAATATTTAAGCGAAACTTTAAAAAATCTGACATTGGACTTCAAACGATAAACTTGTTATATACCAAAGGGCTTATAGACCCGAATATAATCAATTATCTAAAAGAAGATAAAAGTTGCAGTTTTCTTCTACTAAAAAAGAAAGAAGACTTTTCTGAAACGGAAATCAAATACAGAAAATATAAAACTAATGACGCACCTGAACTCATTTACAACGGGGAAGAATTTTATGTCGCAAGAAATTGGGGAATTGGAAATATTCACAAACTCATAAACAAATTTACCGACAAATTTCCAGGACTTGAATATGAAACAAATTTAAGAACTGACAAGAAGCCCAACCCATAATCGAGTATACGGCGTTCTCTGGTGCTCGTTTGCAACGAGTACCTGCTTAAATTAAGATTCAAATTATAGCGTTTGCAACGCGAATCGCTAAAAAAGGAGTAATTACAAAGAAAATAATACTTTTTTTGTAATGTAAATGCCGAACCTTTTTTATAGCAATCTGTTTATATAGCCGCGTTGCAAACGCTTTGTTTAGTACACACAAGTAAGCTGGTACTCGTTGCAAACGAGCACCAGTGGAGAGTAATTTCTAACTTATTACTGATTCTAGCATGATTGTAAATATTACAGATTTAAACAAAGCCAAAGAGAATACCTAAACAAAACGAAAATGGAAAAAGCCAAAGTGTTGAAATTTTTAGATAAATACAACTACAATTATTCCGAAAAAAACAATTCGATAGTTGTAAATTTAGACTTTGCTCAACAAGTGAAGATTGAATTTAACGAGCCAAACAAAATAGTAATGACGGACAAACTTGTTGGGTGGAATTTTCTAACAGGAATGATTAGTATGAGTTTTAAAAATGCTTTAATATATAATTTTGTTGGAACAATAATTTTTGGTATCTTTTGTTTGTATACTGAAAAAATGAAAAATGGCACCAATTTCATCGCTTTGTTTTTGGTTTT
>JBJOQF010000101.1:0-5526 GCA_046050185.1 Bacteroidota bacterium | reverse complement strand
GGTAAATGACGGAGTTAGGATTCCGCCTTCTTTGCGTAATATTTTTCGCGAAATGAGTGATGATTTAGGAACTATTTTTATGCCCACTTCCGGCAATCTGGAAGCTTGGGCTAAACAGGGTGTTTTGCTTTTGAATGCTTCATTAACTGTGAGAGAAGACAATCCAAACAGCCATAAACATTTAAAATGGAATGTTTTTACGGATGCCGTAATCCAGAAAATTTCGGAAGAAAAAAAGCATGTGGTATTTTTACTTTGGGGAAATTTCGCTCATAAAAAAGGACTTAAAATAGACCGAAACAAACATTTAGTATTAGAATCAGGGCATCCATCACCTATGAGTGCGAATCAGGGAAAGTGGTTTGGAAATAAGCATTTTAGTAAAACAAATGCCTATTTGAAACAAAACAGCATAGAAATAATCAACTGGATTTAAGTGAATTAATTACGTTATTTAAAGATATTAATACTCGTTTTATATTGCTTTGCGTGAGTGATGGTAGTGGAGCTCTTTTTTTGAGAGGCGTTTAGGCCTTTCAAAAAAAAGCGGGAACGAACAGCACGACCCGAAGTTGCGAGGAGTAACGACGAAGCAATCTGAAGGGTCACGCCCAAATTGAAATTATGTTATTTGTAGAATTAAGTCCTAAATAACAATAATTAGAGTGTCTATTTCTTAATTATTTCTTCTAAAGTAGCTTTGGCTTCTTCGTTTTTTATTTTTAAGATAATTTCTTGACCTTTCAAGGTTTTGCCTTCAATTACGTATATTTTACTTTTACCAAATTCGGTATTGCTTTTGTCAAAGTCAACATCGCCGTATTGCAACGTGTTTTTTATGTCAATGGTATCAATCCACTTTTCGGCTAATATTTGGGAAGCTTTTTCAGAATAATCAAAAGGTTTGTTTCTTAAATCATTCAATACTCTTGCATTTGGGAAATAATTGCAACGGGTATCTTTTCCACTAAAAATAGCGGCTACAAAAAACAATCCTAATATTAAACCAATAAGATAATAAGCAAAACGATGTATGAATTTCATGTTTTAAATTTTTTGCAAAGGTAAAAGAAAGTTTGCTTAAAAAACAATTAAATTGATGTCGTTAATGGGTATATCAAACCAATCGCCAATTGCTTTATTAGTAAGGATTCCATGATAGAGATAAACTCCGTTTTTTAATCCTTTATTGCATCGTAAAGCGCTTTCAATTCCGCCATCTTCGGCAATTTGCAGCAAATAAGGAGTGATGATATTGCTAATGGATAATGAAGCAGTTTTTGAATAACGGGAAGGGATATTGGGTACACAGTAGTGCAAAACATTATTCTTGATAAAGGTTGGTTTTTCATGTGAAGTCACTTCTGAAGTTTCAAAGCAACCTCCAGTATCAATACTTACATCTACAATAACAGCTCCTTTTTTCATGTATTCCACCATAGTTTCCGTTACTACAACCGGGCAACGTTCCATTCCTCTCATGGCGCCAATAGCGACATCACATCGCCTCAATGCCTTCAGTAACGATTTAGGTTGAATGGTGGAGGTAAAAACCCGCTGATTTAAATTGTTTTGCAATCGGCGGAGTTTGGTAATCGAATTATCAAATACTTTAACTGTTGCTCCTAAACCAATAGCGGTTCTGGCGGCAAATTCCCCAACGGTTCCTGCACCTAAAATAACAACTTCAGTAGGAGCAACGCCGGTAATATTTCCGAATAATAATCCTTTTCCAAATTCATTGGTAATCATTAATTCGGCTGCAATTAAAATCGATGCAGTTCCAGCAATTTCACTCAATGATTTGACTGCTGGATAGGTACCGTCTTCATCTTTTATATATTCAAAAGCAAGTGCGGTTATTTTCTTTTTGGTTAAAGCCTCAAAATAGGTTTTTTTTCTGGTTTTTAATTGAATTGCTGATATCAGAATTGCCTCATGATTCATCATTTCAATTTCGGCTAGGGTAGCGGGTTCTACTTTAAGTATCATGGGACAACTAAATACCTTTTTGGTATCATTGGTAATCTCGGCTCCCGCTTCAAAATATTCTTTATCTGAATAACTGGAACTTTCGCCTGCACCTGCTTCAATCATTACCCGATGGCCATGATAGGTTAGTGTATTTACAGCGTCAGGAGTCAAACAAATACGACGTTCTTGATAACTGGTTTCTTTTGGGATTCCAATAAAAAGCTCACTTTTTCGTCTTCTTATCTCAAGTTTTTCTTCTTGAGGTAATAACTGCTGTTTAGTAAATGGTGTTATCGTTATTGACATTGGTGCTGTAAAATTTAGGGTACAATTTACGGAAAAAGTTTTAAAAAATGACCATTGAATAGCTGGAAAGCGTATTGAAATGTAAACTTTAAATTAGTCGATGCTTTTTTCCATTTTAATATCAGCCCTTTCGTAAACGCCGTCTTCTAAAGCGATTTCTATAAAACCAAATTTTTCATACAAATGAATTGCTGGGAGTAATTTTCTGTTCGAATATAAAATAAGCTTTTTAATTCCTTTCTCTTCAGCGATGTTGATACAATGCAACATCAGTTTTTTTCCTATTCCTAAACCTTGAATCCCATCAGTAACTGCCATTTTACTCAATTCAAATGTAGTTTCATCAATTTTTATTAAGGAAATTGTACCTATGATTTTATCATTGTATTTTGCATAAAAAATCATTCCGCCTTTGTCGATGATTTCGCCTTGGGGATTCGACAATACAATTTCGTCTTTGGGCTCTACCTTAAAATATTTCGTTAGCCATTCTATATTCAAGGTTTTTATAGGCTCCGTTAAAGCTGTGGTAAAAGGAATAATTTCAACTGTATTTACTAAACTCATGCGTAATTGTTTTATCTTAATTCTAAAGAACGTTTTCCGTCAGAAAGTAGGGCAATTGTAATCACGGAATGGGCTTCAGGAATCAAATTCGGAATCTTTTCAGCCCATTCAATAAAACACCAATTACCTGAATACAAATAATCATCAACTCCCATATCCAAAGCTTCTTCTTCTTTGTTTAATCTATAAAAGTCAAAATGATAAACGATTTGATTGTTAGTAGTTTGATATTCATTAACTAAAGAAAAAGTAGGACTACTTGTAGCCTCTGTAACTCCAAGAGTTTTACACAATTGTTTGATTAAAGTGGTTTTGCCAACACCCATTTCTCCATGAAAAAGAATTACTTTTTTGGGGTTTTCGGCTATGATTTTTTGTGCAACTTCCTCGAGTTGATCTAAAGAAAAAATAACATTCATTCTTCTTTTTTGTTTAAAGTTTAAAGTTTTAACGAAACCTGCTTTCTAATAGCTGAAATTTGATTTATTTCGGATTAAAAACTAGAAAAGGAATAATCATTTCTTCTAATGAAATTCCACCATGCTGATATGTGTTTTTGTAATAACTCACATAATGATTGTAATTATTGACATACGCCAAAAACAAATCATTTTTTGCAAAAATATAAGAACTACTCATATTTATAGTAGGCAAACCAATATTTTTTGGTTCTTTCACTGCATAAACATCTTTGTGTTCGTAAGTCAAGCTGCGTCCTGTTTTGTAGCGCAAATTCAAACTGGTATTTTTATCACCCACTACTTTCGACGGGTTTTTCACGTTTATAGTACCGTGATCTGTAGTCAAAATCAACTTGAATCCTAATTTTTGAGCCTGTTGAATAATTTCCAACAGCGGCGAATTTTTAAACCAACTCAACGTCAATGAGCGATATGCTTTATCATCGGAGGCAAGTTCTTTGACCACATCCATTTCGGTTTTGGCGTGGGAAAGCATGTCTACAAAATTGTAAACTACGGTAACCAAATCGTTATTTTTCAATGCTTTAAAACCTTCTACAAGTTTTTTACCCCCGGCAAGATTCGTAATTTTGAAATAATCTTCCTTGATATGCAATCCCAAACGTTTCAATTGTGCCGACAAAAACTCAGCTTCGTACAAGTTTTTTCCGCCTTCTTCCGGATCATTTTTCCAATATTGCGGAAACTGTTTTTCCATCTCGAGTGGAGTCAAGCCAGAGAAAATGGCATTTCTCGCGTATTGTGTAGCCGTTGGCAAAATCGCGTAATAGGGAACTTCTTTTTCTAGTTTATAATAATTACTCACAACACTTTCAAAGGCTTTCCATTGATCGTAACGCAAATTATCAATCACCACAAAAAGTACCGGTTTATCTTTTTTAACAATTTCAGGAACTACTAATTCTCTAAATAAAGTGTGCGATTGCACTGGTTTATCCGCTTTTGGTGCAAACCAATCTTCATAATTACGCTCAATGAATTTTCCGAATTGCGAATTGGCTTCCGTTTTTTGAGACTCCAGAATTTCAACCATACTTTGATCGTTGATATTCTCCAATTCCAGTTCCCAAAAAATTAATTTCTTATACAATTCAATCCAGTCTTCATAGGAATTCACCATCGCCATTTCCATGGTGATTTTTCGAAATTCCTTCTGATAATCTAACGTTGTTTTTTGCGAAATCAATCGAGAATGATCTAGGTTTTTCTTTAAACTCAACAAAATCTGATTTGGATTCACAGGTTTGATTAAATAATCGGCAATTTTAGAGCCAATTGCTTCCTCCATGATGTATTCCTCCTCACTTTTGGTAATCATAATCATGGGAACCGAAGATTTTTTCTCCTTCATTTCCGAAAGTGTTTCCAAACCACTCATTCCGGGCATATTTTCGTCCAGAAAAACAATGTCAAAATTGTTTTCCTCAAAAATATCAACCGCATCACGACCGTTATTACAAGTAGTAACTTCGTAATTTTTCTTTTCCAGAAATAATATGTGTGGTTTTAAAAGATCGATTTCATCATCTACCCAAAGTATTTTTATTTTATCCATAAGTTACAATTAACAAGTATTCAAAAATAGCAATTGAAAGTGCCAATTTACTATTTTTTGCAACGGTTAGTTGCTAATATTATTATAATTTTTCGCGCAATAACTGCTCTTATGGATAAACAAAGATAATTTTTTTTGTTCTGAACTTGCTTCTAGGCGTGTCCCATCCTCCGTAAACTACGTCTGGGTCGGGCTGTACGCTATATCTTTTTCGTCAGTTCGAGTTTCCGTTTTTACGGAAGTATCGAGAACACGAAAAAGGATGCCGCTTCCATCCCTCACGCGCTTGCAATAACCAGTTGGTTTTATAACTACTATTTTAGGTAAGAAAAATTTTCAGAAATTAAAAAGTGTATTTTATTATTTGTAGTTATTTTCTTGCTCAAAACCAACAAATTATAATTGAATTGTAACTACTCTATGGCTGTGTAAATTAAGAAATATCGCTCGTGTTAGCGGTTACGTCCTTCAGTTCTATAGCATGGATTTTTTTTATTTTAAAACATTCTAAAATTTAACCCGTTGGGTGTAATTATTTGTAGTAAAATAAATTGATTAGATATTGGTCAAGATACTGAAATTCAGTATCTTGAAGTCGCCAAACAACCAATATCTATGTCAAATATAGTGAAAAATTATTTT
>JBJOQF010000100.1:0-10827 GCA_046050185.1 Bacteroidota bacterium | reverse complement strand
ACTTGAATTGCATCAGCAACATATTTTGACAAAGCCAAATTAGATTGGCGTGTAGCCAAGGAACGCATATAAACTCTAGGACTATTAATGGCATTCATTCGGATTCTATCTCCTAGAAGCGCTCCTCCTGTCTTCCGTTTGGATGGATCTACTGAGATTAATCCGATTGTTTTTTCAGGAAAATCGATTAAAAAACGACGCACCAATTCATCCACTAATGATGATTTTCCTGCTCCACCCGTTCCTGTAATTCCAAGAACCGGAATAGTACTATTTTTATTTTTTTTATGGATTGCTTCCAAAGTTTGGGCCGCAACATCAGGAAAATTCTCTGCAGATGAAATTATTCGGGCAATCGCTTTAGGATTTTTTTCTTGCAGCTGATTGATTTCATCAGTCAGTTGATCTCCAATAGCATAATCAGCCCGTTGCACTAAATCATTTATCATTCCTTGCAACCCCATGGCGCGCCCGTCATCAGGAGAATAAATTCTGGTGATTCCGTAGGCTTGTAATTCGGCTATTTCTGAAGGCAGAATCACTCCGCCTCCACCGCCAAATATTTTAATTTGTCCGGCTCCTTTTTCCTGAAGCAAGTCATACATATATTTAAAATATTCGTTGTGCCCCCCTTGATACGATGTTATGGCAATAGCATTAGCATCTTCTTGTATCGCTGTATTGACCACTTCTTCCACACTTCTATCATGACCTAAATGAATGACCTCAACACCGGTAGATTGAATAATCCTGCGCATGATGTTAATGGCTGCATCGTGACCATCAAAAAGAGCTGCTGCAGTTACAATTCTTACTTTATTAACAGGTATATATGATTTTACGAATTCCATTTTATGAATATGATAATTTAATAGTGCAATTTACGATTTTTTTTAAAAATTATTCAACCTTTAATAGCGTTGTTGGCAAAAAAGCAACCATTTTTCATTTTAGCCCCGATGGGAACGATATCCTTTAGCTGTCTTGTCTCGTTTTAAGAACGAGACAAGACAGCTAAAGATAAAGAGGACAGCGGGCTCCATGTTCCCAAATAAATCCTAAAATTTATGCTCCTAAATAAAATCGTGGCTTTATTTTTGAATAAATAGTACTTTTGACACCAGCTTTAATGCGAACTGACGAAGTAAACTTATAAAAACAATTTAAGATGAAAAAAATTTTAATTTTAATGGTGGCGGTATCTCTTTCCAGTTGTGCCGAAATGCAACAGGTTCTGAATCAATTACCGCAAACGCAAGGAATAGGAGGCGTTGATATTGCCGGAGGATTGAAGGAAGCACTGAATAATGGAATTTCTAAACAAGTAACAAAATTGACCGCTGTTGATGGTTTTTATAGAAATGAAGCGGTAAAAATTTTACTTCCGGAAGAATTGAGAAAAGTAGATGCTGGTTTACGAAAAATTGGTTTGAGTTCATTGGCTGACGAAGGTTTAAAAGTATTGAATCGTGCCGCTGAAGATGCGGTTAAGGAGGCGACACCCATATTTGTTGATGCGGTAAGAAACATGACTTTTATGGATGCCAAATCGATTTTGATGGGTAATCAAAGTTCGGCAACTACTTATTTACAAAATAGCACTTCTACTGCTTTGTACGGAAAATTTAATCCTGTGATTAAAAGCTCATTCGCTAAAGTGGGTGCCGATAAAGTTTGGTCTAACATTATCACTAAATACAACAGCATTCCATTAGTAAATAAAGTAAATCCTGACTTGACTGATTATGTTACCAATCAAGCGATGAATGGCGTTTTTAAAATGGTTGCCGTTGAAGAAAAAAATATCAGAACAAATTTAAGTTCCAGAACTTCTGTCTTATTACAAAAAGTTTTTGCGATGCAGGACAAAATTTAATTTAATTGCCTTATTTGCTAAAAACAACTAAACATTTAATTTTAGCAGAATCGAATTCCCTTCTTGAGAGGGGCTAGGGGTGTGTTTTTACGAATAGCCCTATAATTAAGCTGTTCCCTATTTTTAAAACATAAATACTAAAATCAAATTTTTTTATAAAAAGAAATAAGTTTAGTTTTGAAAAACACTATTCTTTACTATACGAACTAAAGTCGAAAGAGATACATCAAATGCAAAAAATTACCATACTTATACATTGCGAAGACCAAAAAGCAATTATTGCTTCTGTTACTAATTATATTGCCTCAATTGATGGCAATATTATCTATCTGGACCAACATGTTGATGCCGATGAAAATGTGTTTTTCATGCGTTTAGAATGTGAGTTCAGTGCTAAAAATTGGGATATTGAAGCAATTAAAATTCATTTTCAAGCTAATTTAGCAACTCCTTTTAATATGTCTTGGGAAATGTATACCCTAGACGAAAAACCAAAAATGGCGCTGTTTGTTTCTAAATACGACCATTGTTTATATGATATTTTAGGACGATACAGCGCTGGTGAGCTGCCTCTTGAAATCCCTTTGATTATAAGTAACCATGAAGATTTGAAATCAGTGGCGGAACGTTTTTCTATTCCGTTTCATTATGTTCCTTTTACCAAAGACATTAAGGCCGAAGGCGAACAAATGCAAATTGATTTACTGAAGCAGTACAATATTGACTTTATTGTTTTGGCTCGCTACATGCAGATTATTACACCTAATTTAATTGCGCAATACCGAAATCAAATTATCAATATTCATCACTCCTTTCTTCCGGCATTTCCCGGAGCGAAACCCTATCATTCGGCTTTTAAACGCGGCGTAAAAATTATTGGAGCCACTAGTCATTATGTTACTGAAGGTTTAGATGAAGGTCCGATTATCGAGCAAGATATTGCCCGAGTTTCACACAGCCATTCTATAGAAGACTTTATTATGAAAGGACGCGATCTGGAACGCATGGTTTTGGCAAGAGCCATAAAACTACATGCCGAAAGAAAAACGATGGTTTACAATAACAAAACGGTGGTGTTTTCTTAAATCCTCACCCCTCTCGATCCCGTAGGGTAACGTGTAGGAATAATTTCAAAATAGAACACAGATAACACGTATCGAACAAATTAACACAGATTTAAATTTGTTTGTCTTGTCCTAAAATAACTTTACTTGTTCTCATTTAATTGTCGTTTAAATGTGTAAACCTATTTTAGGACAAGACAATTTTTTATGTTATAAAAAAATCTGTGACAATCCGTTTAATCTGTCAAATCCGTGTTCTATTCTAATGTATAAAATTATGCCCGCACCGCAGCACTTTGGAGAACATTTTATCATTCATCTAAAACTTCAATTTCTCTCGTTTTTTCATTATTGAGAAATAACACTTTAGTCCAGAATGACTTTGCTTTCTTATCTGTGGGATACCAATCCCGGTTTTCTTCGACAAGAATAAAAAGCCCTGTATCTGTTCCCAAAACAATGAATTTATTTAGTTTGGGTTGCTTTGGAAATATAGAAAGATCATACTTTTTACAAATTACGTCGCTGAGCTGTGAAACATTTTTGGCAACAAAACCAATCTCGCTTACGGATACAATTGACGTTCCATCAAATGGTTTCTCCGATGCATTATCCAAACTGAAACGGGCAATAAATTCTAAAATATTTCCATTATTATCATAAAAATAGAAAGACTTTGCATTCCAATTATAAAAATCAGCGATTTTTTGGGGCGGAACTACATCTAGAATTTCGGTTTTCTTTGCTATCCAAGCAAAAGCTTCCGTCAACTTATTATTGGGTATATCAAAAGCAAAATGATATACTGGACTTAAATTTTCAGAAGGCCTGAAGGTTAGTTGTGTGGCACCCGCTGCAAATGAAATACTCGAATTGCTTTTCGAAATAGTTTTTAACCCGATGATGTTGTTATAAAACAACTCCGTTTCGTCGAGAGCATCTGTTAACAATTCAATTTCGAGAATATTCATCTTATTTAAACTAAATTATCTTTCTAACAAATCAACGTCAACTCCCAATCCTGCCGCAACTCCTGCTCCTATTCGACCATCAGCTCTGTACCAATGACTCAATTGGCGGTTAATTATTTCCTCTTTTTTAGGACCTTCAATACCAGACATGTGAGTAATAATATTGTTAATCGTATTTTGCTGTTGCTCCGGAGTCATGATTTTAAATAAATTACCCGGTTGTGTATAGTGATCGTTTTCACCTTCGCAATTTCTATCATACCAGTCAGCAAAACCACTAAAAATTTCCAATGGCGGTTCTTTATAAGCTTGGTCAATTTCCATAGAATCGAAACTATTTGGAAAATAATTCGGGTAACTTCCACCATTACCATCTACTCTCATTTGTCCATCTCGTTGGTAATTATTGGTTGCAAATGGGCAACGGTTTACAGGAATTTGCTCATAATTTGTTCCTAAACGATAGCGATGCGCATCAGGATACGACAATAAACGCCCTTGTAACATTTTATCAGGTGAATATCCAATTCCATCTACAATATGTGCGGGTGCAAATGCTGCTTGCTCAATATCCTGAAAGTAATTATGTGGATTTTGATTTAATTCTAAAACGCCAACATCTATTAGAGGAAAATCACCATGAGGCCAAACTTTGGTTAAATCAAATGGATTCAAATAATAATCTTGCGAATTTGCCTGCTCTTCCGTCATGACTTGAATTTGTAAATTCCATTGTGGAAAATTTCCTTTATCAATATTTTCAAATAAATCCCGCTGCGCAAAATCCATATCGTGCGATTTCATTTCTGCCGCTTCCTCATTGGTGAAATTTTTAATTCCTTGTGCAGTTTTAAAATGGAATTTTACGTAAATGCGTTCATTTGCAGCATTAATCATAGAATACGTATGACTTCCATACCCATTCATATGACGATAACCAAAAGGCGTTCCCCGATCTGACATGAGTATCAATACTTGATGCAAACTCTCCGGATTCAGCGACCAGTAATCCCACATCATGGTTGGAGATTTCATGTTAGTGTACGGATCTCGTTTTTGGGTGTGTATAAAATCTCCAAATTTTTTGGGATCTTTAACAAAGAAAACAGGCGTATTATTACCCACTAAATCCCAATTCCCGTCTTCGGTGTAAAATTTCATGGCAAAACCTCGTGGGTCTCTTTCTGTATCAGCAGAGCCTCTTTCACCTCCCACCGTTGAAAATCGAAGTACTACTTTAGTTTCTTTTCCAATTTCAGAAAAAATTTTAGCTTTTGTATATTTAGTAATATCGTGCGTTACGGTAAATGTCCCAAATGCTCCGGAACCTTTTGCATGCACTACCCTTTCCGGAATACGCTCTCTGTTAAAATGAGCCATTTTTTCGTGAAGAATATAATCTTGCAATAACAATGGCCCCCTTGGCCCAACAGATTGTGAATTTTCGTTTTCTACAAATGGTCTTCCGGACGCTGTTGTAAGTTTTTCATGTGATTTCATATTAATACAGTTTAATAGTTTTCATCAAAGAATAACAAAACTTAAAAACACAAACAAAATTGACAGTGTATATGTTAACAATCTCAAAGAAGCGGTCTGCGTTTTTTCAACAAAAGAGAATAAAATTTGAATAGGTAAAAATAGGGTGATTTTAAAGTTAATTCTGAATCAGAACCACTAACCGAGAATAACATAATAAAGTTAAAAAACTTAACGTATATTCAACAAAGTAATAACAAAACCTTAACAGCGAAACACTCGTATATATATGATATTTGTATGATAATAAACTGGTTATTTATTATTTTGGTTTTGGTTAGTAAAAGAATTGCCCGCATTTATAAATGCAGGCATTTTTTTATTTAGTTGTATTTATAAAAGAAAGGACTGCATCGTTGAATGCATTAGGTTGTTCCACATTGACTACATGGCCGCATTTTTCTATTACAAATAATTTAGAAGATTTATAATGATTTTCAACAACTTTTCGAACAGACGGTAAGAACATATAATCCTCCTCTCCCATAACATAAAGCGTAGGGATATTCAATTCGACCTGACGAAACCATTTGAGAACCGGATTAATCTCAGCAGTCAATTTGAACCATTTAATAAATTCTTTTTGGTATAATTTTTTAGCTTCATTTATAAAAAGCACACGAGATTGTTTATGGCTCTTTTTGGGCATGATTACAAAGGCAAAAAACTTATATAGAACCAAATAAGGCAATACATATTTAAACATATTCCCCAATCGCATCAATACTTGAGAACGGAAATTCATTTTCAGGATGGCACCGCCAAGAATCATGCTTTGAACCCGCTCCGGATACATTTCAGCTAACTGTCTAATCAGAATTGTACCTAATGAAATACCTACAAAATGTGATTTTTTTATTTTAAGAAAATCTAAAACTTCCAGAATATCATTGGCAAGGGCCGAAAAAGTATATTTCTGTTTGAAAGCTGTTTTCAAAGTGGGCTTTGACTCCCCGTGACCACGCAAATCCAATAATAATATATTATACTGCTTTTTAAAATCGCGTATTTGTTTGAACCAGATTGAAGAACTTCCGCCAGCACCATGAACAAAAGTTACCCACTGATTGGTATTTTTATTTTCGTAAATGGTATAGTTAATCACGCTCTAATTTTTTGTAAAAATAGGACTTTAATTTTAAATCCCAATCTTAACATATAATAATGCTAATTTAACAATTGTAAAACGTAAGTTCGCAAAAATTTTACACCGATGATTGGATTATTGAAAGAGAAAAGTGAAATAGAAAAGCTTAAAAGAGAATATCAAATACTTGCAGAACAAAATTTCGACACCGAAAAAAACACTATAAAACCCACCGTTACTGAAAAAGAATTAGTTCTTGAAGAATGCGAACTATAATTTTTGATGTATTTTTTTAAAATAGTCAAATGCTTTTAATAGTCGGCTTCCATACCAGGAAAACATTTCACCGTCTACAAAAATGGTTTTTGCATGATGCGTAAAACGTCCTATTTCGAAAGCATCTTCTTCCTTGAAAGGAAAAGGTTCTGAGGATAGAAAAATCAAATCCGGATCACCTTCCAAGCGTATTTTTTTGAGTTCTATTTCTGGATAACGTCCTTTATTCTCGTAGATATTTTGAAAGTGGTTCAGCTTCAACAATTCATTGATAAAATTATCTGAACCTGCGACCATAAAAGGGTTTTTCCAAATGAAATATGCTACTTTTTTAACGGGTATATCTTTAACGAAGTTTTTAAAATCGCTCAAGGCAAAAGCCAATTTATCGTTCCATTTCTGCGCTTCGGTTCTGCAATTAAATAGCTGCCCAAAATCCATAATCATTTTAAAATTATCTTCAATAGTGATGATATCCGTCACCCAAACCGGACAAATTTTACGCAACTCATCCACAATTTCTAGCGTATTTTCCTCTTTATTACAAATGATGATATCCGGCTGTAGCAATCTGATTTTCTCAAAATGCACTTTCTTGGTTCCTCCAACAATTTTCTTCGTTGATTTAAAATGATACGGATGCACACAGAATTTGGTAATCCCAACAATTCGGTCTTCCAAGCCTAAATCATACAGTAATTCCGTTTGAGATGGAACTAATGAAATGATGCGTTTTGGTGAAGTTTCAAATGAATGTGTGGTTCCGAGTTGGTCTATTATTTTTTTTGGTTTCAAGTTTAAAGTTTAAATTATTAAAGCATAAATTGACAGCTTTTTAACCATTAAGAAAAGTTAAGGCTTTAAAGTTTAACCTCGAAGCCCACAAAGTTTTCTATTCAAATCTAGACGCAAGCTTAATGAAGCTTAATTTCTTAATGGTTTAAGAAAAAGTCCCTGTTTAAAATTCTTCTACTTTAAACCTTAAACCTTTTCAAACTTCAAACTAACAATTGCAGCCATTTCCTGTTGCATTTTCAAGGCTTCTTCCCTAGCTTTTTCAACAAAATCAGTCCCGTTTGAAGCATAAATAATCGCTCTCGATGAATTAATAAGCAATCCTATAGTGTCATTCATGCCGTATTTACATACTTCTGAAAGACTTCCACCTTGTGCGCCAACACCAGGGACAAGCAAGAAACTATCTGGAACAATTTTACGAATTTCAGTAAAATATTCGGCTTTGGTAGCACCAACAACATACATTAAATTTTCGCTGTTTTTCCACTTTTTAGATGTTTCTAACACCTGTTTGTACAATTCTTTTCCATCAACCAATAACGTCTGAAAATCAAACGCCCCTTCATTGGAAGTCAAAGCCAACATAATTGTATGTTTATTTTCGAAAGCTAGAAAAGGCTCTACCGAATCTTTCCCCATATAAGGAGCCACGGTCACACTATCAAAATTCAAATCTTCAAAAAAAGCTTTGGCGTACATCGAAGACGTATTTCCAATATCGCCACGTTTAGCATCAGCAATGGTGAAAATTTCAGGATGGTTTTCGTTAATATAATTAATGGTTTTTTGCAATGACAACCAACCTTTAATTCCATACGCTTCAAAAAATGCAATATTTGGTTTGTAGGCCACTGCAACATCATGCGTTGCATCGATTATCGCTTTATTGAATTCGAAAATAGGATCTTCCAGTTCTAATAAATGAGGTGGAATTTTATTCAAATCAACGTCTAATCCTACGCATAGGAATGATTTCTTGATTTTGATTTGGTCTATCAGTTGTTGTGTAGTCATTGTTGTGTGTGTTGGGTTCTAGGTGTTGGGTTCTAGGTGTTGGGTGTTGGGTTTAAACCTTGGAATCAACATACTTTTTTAACGATTGAATTCTTTTTTGTATCGTATTCAATTCAAAAATAATTTCTGAATACAAATTCTCATCGATAAATCCCACTTCTTTTACTATTTCAATTTGAGTTTCTAATTCAAAGGAAGAACCTAAACTTATTTGCAAAAAACGTGAAAAATCTTTTTGAGAACTTCTGGAACATCCTTCGGCTATATTAGAAGGTATTGAAACGGAACATCTATTGATTTGAGATACTAAACCAAATTTTTCCTCATTTGGAAATTTTCCAGTAATTAAATAAATCTTCTTAACTAATATAATCGAAAATTTCCAAACCTCTAAATCCCTAAAGTTTCTCATATTTTTTAGTTTGATAAAATCTAACACCAAAAACCTAGGACCCAAAACCCATTTAAAATACTTCGCTTGCTTCTTTCAATTTCTCCATATTATTAACTAAGGCTAGCTCGTCAACAATTTTCTGGATGTCGCCATTCATGATATTTCCTAAATCGTATAATGTCAATCCCACACGGTGATCCGTCACACGACCTTGAGCATAATTGTAGGTACGAATTTTAGCAGAACGGTCACCTGAACTCACTTGAGACGTACGTTTAGAAGCATCTTCCGCTTGTTTTTTGGCTAATTCCTGTTCGTATAAACGAGAACGCAAAACGCCCAACGCTTTATCTTTATTTTTATGTTGTGATTTTTGATCCTGACATTGCGCCACTAATCCAGTAGGAATGTGTGTCAAACGAACTGCTGATTTCGTAGTATTCACCGATTGTCCCCCTGGTCCTGACGAACAAAAGAAATCCACACGCACATCATTCATATCAATCTGTACATCAAACTCCTCTGCTTCCGGAAGCACCATAACTGTTGCTGCCGAGGTATGAACACGTCCTTGCGTTTCCGTTTGCGGTACACGTTGTACCCGGTGAACACCCGCTTCAAACTTCAAGGTTCCATAAACATCTTCGCCCGTAACTTCAAAAATTACCTCTTTGAAACCACCAGACGTTCCTTCATTCATATCCACAACCGAAGTTCTCCAACCTTGGTTTTCACAATATTTTGTGTACATACGGAACAAATCTCCTGCAAAAATACTAGCTTCGTCTCCACCCGTTCCGGCACGAATCTCCACCATAACATTCTTAGCATCTTCGGGATCTTTAGGAATCAACATGAATTTGATTTCTTCCTCCAATTCTGGCAATCTTTCTTTGGCTTCTTCGAGTTGCATTTTGGCCATTTCGGTCATATCTGCATCACTACCGTCAGCAATAATTTCATTAGCTTCGTCAATATTTGCCATCAAAAGCACGTATTCATCGCGTTTTTCGGCCAAAGCTTTTAAATTCTTATACTCTTGATTCAATTGTACATAACGCTTCTGATCAGCAATCACATCAGGTTGAATGATCAAATCCGATATCTCATCGAAACGTTGTTTTACTATTTGAAGTCTATCTAACATATTCTTGTTCCTTTTATTGGAGTGCAAAATTACGAAATTTTTGTTTAAAGTTTCATGTTTGATGTTCCAAGTTTTTTAGGAGCTGTTTCCAGCTGTCATTACAATCTTTTTTGATAAAACTTGCTTCGCGTTTTATCAAAAAAGGATTTCCCCTTCCATCTGGGCTAGGGCAATTGTGTTAAAAATAACTTTTTTAATTTCCCCTAAAATTGCTGTCGGGAAACAAAAGCAAATATTGTAATTGGCACGGGTGGGGCCAATTTTAATTTAGAGTACCATCGTATCATTTGCAACGATTTATTTTTTAATACTTTTATAAAATCAAAAAACCTTTATTTTAAAAGACAAATAAAATGAATCCCAAAGTTGATGATTTTATAAGCAATGCTAAAAAATGGCAGCCCGAAATAGAGCAATTGCGAATGGTACTACTCGATTGCGGGCTAACCGAAGAATTCAAGTGGCGTACTCCTTGTTACAGTTTTCAAGGAAATAACGTTGTGCTTATAGGCAGTTTTAAAGAATACTGTGCACTTAGTTTTTTTAAAGGGACTTTGCTACAAGACAGCAATGAAATTCTTAGCAAACCTGGTGAAAACAGTCAGGCAGTACGCTTCTTTAAATTTACGAATTTGCAAGAAATTCAAGAACTGAACCCCAT
>JBJOQF010000099.1:0-5537 GCA_046050185.1 Bacteroidota bacterium | reverse complement strand
GCTTTTAGTTTCTCTTTAGTTTTTTTAATTTTATTATCACCATATACATCATATAAAGATTCATTTATAAATATAGGTAAATACGTTTTTCCTGTAATCCTGGATGTATCTACTTGATTAAAAATAAATTCCATCCCTTTGAAAAGCTTATTTTTCATGAAAGCACTATCAATGGTATTCATGTCAAACTCTACTTTCTCATACTTTTCCATTTGGTATTGAGCAAATAAATTTAATCCATTTTTACGTTTATGCTCCCAAATTTTTCTAAGAATATCAAGTGCCGGATTGTTTTTTTTAGAAGTTTTACCAGTAAAAATAACAACTTCCTTTAAACTTTCGGCTTCATTTAATTGAATTTTAAAATTATAATTCACCAGTTTATTTAAAGTAATTTCTTTCTCAGAAAATCCTACTGAAGATATTATTATGGCTGCATACGTTTTGGCAGATTCGATGTAAAAACGCCCATCTTCATTAGAAACTACACCCTCATTTGAACCTTTAAAAACAACATTGGCAAAAGGAATGGGTTGATTTGTTTTGTCTATAACAATCCCACTAACTTTTGTCTGTGCAAAAAGAACATTTACCGAAACAAATAAAAAAAATAAGAAACACTTTTTCATAATCATTCAAAAAAAAACTTCATCAAATAAATAATTGATGAAGTTTCAAATATAGGTATTTAGAAATCTAGATTGTCTGAAATTAAGTCTATTGACTGTTAAAGTTTATCTAAAAATCTAATTTTAAAAAAAATTATTTTTTATACAATACTTTTTTAACTGCTTTCACTACATCTCCAGCATTTGGCAACCACTCTTTAAGCAATACAGGAGAGTAAGGCGCCGGAGTATCAGCAGTCGTGATACGTTGAATAGGCGCATCCAAGAAATCAAAAGCACGTTCTTGAACTAAATACGTAATCTCAGAAGAAACACTTGCAAAAGGCCAAGCCTCTTCAAGAATTACCAATCTGTTTGTTTTTCTTACCGAAGTCAAAATTGTTTCAAAATCCATAGGACGAACCGTTCTTAAATCGATAATTTCACATGAAATTCCTTCCTTAGCAAGTTCATCGGCAGCGATATATGCTTCTTTAATAATTTTCCCAAAAGAAACAATCGTTACATCCGTTCCTTCACGTTTGATATCAGCAACACCAATTGGAATTGTATATTCACCGTCTGGAACCTCACCTTTATCACCATACATTTGCTCTGACTCCATAAAAATAACAGGATCATTATCACGAATAGCTGATTTTAATAATCCTTTAGCATCGTAAACATTAGATGGAACTACTACTTTAAGGCCTGGAGTGTTTGCAAACCAGTTTTCAAGCGCCTGTGAGTGTGTTGCTCCTAATTGTCCTGCCGAAGCGGTTGGTCCACGAAAAACGATAGGCACATTAAATTGTCCTCCAGTCATCTGACGCATTTTAGCAGCGTTATTTATTATTTGGTCAATTCCCACTAAACAGAAATTGAAAGTCATGTATTCAACAATTGGTCTACATCCATTCATTGCTGAACCTACTGCAATACCTGTAAAACCAAGTTCAGCAATCGGAGTGTCAATAACTCTTTTTTCGCCAAATTCAGCAAGCATTCCTTTAGATGCTTTGTATGCACCATTATATTCTGCAACTTCTTCACCCATTAAGTATATGGACTCATCGCGACGCATTTCTTCGCTCATCGCTTCGCAAATGGCCTCTCTAAATTGTATAGTTCTCATAGTTGTATGTTGTATGTGTGTAATTTTCGAAAAGCAAAAATAAATATTTTAAACCACTTAAAAGCATAAATCACTTTAAAATAATCAGGAGCTATTTCCGGCTATACGCTATATCTTCCTGTGGTTAAAGGACCCACAGGAAGGATACCGCTGCTATCCGGGCTACGAAATCGATATAGCACCTAAAATTTGTACCTAAAAAACAACTTTTTACCTAGTTACGAGCATTAAACAAGAAATCGAAAGCAACAATTTAGTTCCTTTTTGTTGTATTTTTTTCATTAATTCATTCAAATTAGTAAATAATCAATCTCTTATCAAAAAAAATATTCGCTTTTATTACGAAAAAACGAAAACGTAATAGCATTAAAAAATATTATGCACGCATAGTAAATTATTCAAATTATTATTCTAATTTTGTGGAACAAATTTCGAATAATAAAATCAATACTTATGAAAATATTAGTTTGCATCAGTCACGTTCCTGATACTACTTCAAAGATTAACTTCATCAATGGTGATTCTGAATTTGACACTAACGGCGTACAATTTGTAATTAATCCAAATGATGAATTTGGTTTAACACGAGCCATTTGGTTTCAAGAACAACAAGGTGCAACCGTTACAGTTGTGAATGTTGGAGGACCAGAAACCGAACCTACTTTAAGAAAAGCATTAGCAATAGGCGCAAACGAAGCCATTCGCGTAAACGCAACTCCTACAGACGGTTTTTTTGTTGCAAAACAACTTGCCGAAGTAATAAAAAATGGAGCATACGACGTTATCATAGCCGGAAAAGAATCCCTTGATTATAATGGCGGAATGGTTCCCGGAATGATTGCCGGTATTTTAGGTTATAATTTCCTGAATTCTTGCACAAGCCTTACTGTTGATGGAAGTAATGCAAAAGCAATTCGTGAAATTGACGGTGGAAAAGAAACAGTAAACACTACTCTACCTTTAATAATTGGTGGACAAAAAGGATTGGTTGAAGAAAAAGACTTACGTATTCCTAACATGAGAGGAATTATGACGGCAAGAACCAAAGTATTGACTATCCTTGAACCAGTTGAAGCTTCAGTAAACACTAAAGCAGTGAAATTTGAAAAACCAGCACCTAAATCCGCAGTGAAATTAATTTCACCTGACAATTTAGATGAATTAATCAATTTATTACACAACGAAGCCAAGGTAATCTAGTAATCAGTTTTCAGTTGTAAAACTTTAAACTTTAAACAAAAAAATCATGTCAATATTAATATATGCAGAATACGCAGAAGGAAAATTTAAGAAAGTAGCTTTCGAATTAGCTTCTTATGCAAAAAAAGTAGCCGAATCACTAGGAACTACAGTTACAGCAATAACTGTAAATACTGGAGATGTTTCGGAATTATCAAAATACGGAGTAGACAAAGTTTTAAAAGTAAACAACGATAAATTATCAGGATTTACTGCAAAAGCATATGCAGACATAATCAAACAAGCCGCACAAAAAGAAAATGCTAAAGTAGTATTACTTTCTTCTACTACAGATAGCATTTATATATCGTCGCTTGTAGCAGTAGCCTTAGAAGCTGGTTTTGCTTCAAATGTGGTTGGATTGCCGGTTAATACTTCTCCATTTCAAGTAAAAAGAACTGCTTTTTCTAACAAAGCTTTCAATATAACCGAAATTACTACTGATGTAAAAGTGCTGGGTCTTGCGAAAAACTCGTACGGCATTTTTGAAAACGCATCCACTTTAACCGAAGAAGATTTCAATCCGACCATAGGAGACAATGATTTTGGTGTAAAAATAGAATCCGTAGAAAAAGGTTCTGGAAAAGTTTCAATCGCCGATGCTGATATAGTAGTTTCTGGCGGACGTGGATTAAAAGGACCTGAAAACTGGGGAATGATTGAAGAATTAGCCTCGGTACTTGGTGCTGCAACTGCATGTTCAAAACCAGTTTCAGATTTAGGATGGAGACCTCACGGAGAACACGTAGGACAAACAGGAAAACCAGTTGCAACCAACTTGTATATAGCAATAGGGATTTCTGGAGCAATTCAACACATTGCAGGAATAAATTCTTCCAAAGTAAAAGTAGTTATCAATAGCGATCCCGAAGCTCCTTTCTTCAAAGTAGCAGATTACGGAATTGTAGGAGACGCTTTTGAAATTGTTCCAAAATTAATTGAGAAATTCAAAGCTTTCAAAGCTCAGAATTCCTAAATCATAGAAAATCATTAAATCGATTTAAATGCTACTTAAAACAAGATATTTGTATCTTTGCTTTTAAGTAGCATTTTTTTTTACAAAAAATGAAACTTGATTTTCATCAAAAATAAGGTACACTGTACTTACCCATTTTAAGAATTATGAGCTTAGTTAAATTATCCATAAAAGGAATTTCATACAGTCAAACTCAAAACGGAGCGTATGCTTTGATATTGAATGAGGTTGACGGCGAAAGAAAATTACCCATTGTCATTGGTGCTTTTGAAGCCCAATCTATTGCTATTGCTTTAGAGAAGGAAATCAAACCTCCTCGCCCTTTGACACATGATTTATTCAAAAATTTTGCTGAGCGTTTTGATATTGTTGTAAAACAAGTCATTATTCACAAACTGGTAGACGGTGTTTTTTACTCCAGTATCATTTGTGAAAGAGATAAAATCGAAGAAATTATAGACGCAAGGACATCTGATGCAATTGCTTTGGCATTACGATTCAATGCCCCTATTTACACTTATAAAAACATCCTGGATAAAGCTGGAATTTATTTGAAAGCAAATCCTTTGGAGG
Source organism: Bacteroidota bacterium (assembly GCA_046050185.1). Classification (GTDB taxonomy): domain Bacteria; phylum Bacteroidota; class Bacteroidia; order Flavobacteriales; family Flavobacteriaceae; genus Flavobacterium. The sequence continues at coordinate 1,006 of JBJOQF010000099.1, read as the reverse complement.
CCAATAAAGATTCACAAGAAATAGATGACGTGCTGTCTAACCCGGATACTTTTGGTCGCGAAGAAGAAACCAATCAATCCGGACACACTTACTCTAAACATAGTTTACAGGAATTAAATGAGTTACTAGATCAAGCTGTAGAACATGAAGATTACGAAAAAGCAGCTAAGATTAGAGACGAAATTTCAAAGAGAGAATCGTAAATTGGTATAGGTACTAGGTTTGAGGTGTTGCCCAAAACAGTTTAAAACCAAAAATAAATTAAGTGTCCTTAACAATAGAACAAGAATTTTAACAGTCCCAAAACCTAATACCCCACACCTAATACCTTAAGAATGAAGCAATATTTAGATTTAGTGCAACACGTTATGGAAAACGGTTGCCAAAAAGGAGATCGTACGGGAACAGGAACTAAAAGTGTGTTTGGTTATCAAATGCGTTTTAATTTAAGCGAAGGTTTCCCAATGGTTACCACTAAAAAATTACATCTAAAATCTATTATTTATGAATTACTTTGGTTCTTGAAAGGCGATACAAATATCAAGTATCTTCAAGAAAATGGAGTAAAAATTTGGGATGCCTGGGCTGATGTAAATGGAGATTTAGGTCCCGTTTATGGCCATCAATGGCGCAACTGGAATAGCGAAGAAATAGATCAAATCACAGAACTAATAACGGAACTAAAAACCAACCCTAACAGCCGTAGAATGCTTGTTTCTGCTTGGAATCCTTCTGTACTTCCAGACACAAAAAAATCTTTTGACGAAAATGTAGCCAACAATAAAGCGGCGCTACCACCATGCCATGCCTTTTTTCAGTTTTATGTTTCCGACGGCAAATTATCATGCCAATTATACCAACGGAGTGCCGATATTTTCTTGGGCGTTCCATTTAACATTGCTTCCTATGCATTACTAACCCTGATGATTGCGCAAGTTTGTGAATTAGAACCTGGTGAATTTATTCATACCTTTGGTGATGCACATATTTACAACAATCATTTTGA
>JBJOQF010000098.1:0-3645 GCA_046050185.1 Bacteroidota bacterium | reverse complement strand
CTATTCTATTGAAGATAAAGCTACAAATCCAATGCATGCAGTTTTAAATAAGTAATTCGGGTTTTTAGGGAAAAAGTAACTTTTAAAAAATGAAACAGTATAAATTCATATTAAGCGGTGGCGGAACAGGCGGACATATTTATCCGGCAATTGCAATTGCCAATGAATTGAAATCTCGTTTTCCTGATTCGGAAATTCTTTTTGTAGGTGCCAATAATAAAATGGAAATGCAAAAAGTACCTCAAGCTGGTTACAAAATCAAAGGACTTTGGATTGCAGGATTGCAACGAAGACTGACATTTGATAATGCGCTTTTTCCAATTAAATTGCTTTCAAGTTTATTGAAATCCAGAAGAATAATCGCAGCGTTCAAACCGGATGTGGTTATAGGAACTGGAGGTTTTGCAAGTGGACCTTTATTGCAGGTAGCTGGGATTATAGGGATACCAACTGTAATTCAAGAACAAAATTCCTATCCAGGGATTACCAATAAATTATTGAGTAAAAAAGCAAGCAAAATTTGTGTTGCTTATGAAAATTTGGAACGATTTTTTCCAAAAGAAAAAATGATTTTGACTGGAAATCCAGTGCGTCAGGATTTAATTGATATCGACAGTAAAAGAACGGAAGCCATTCAATATTTTAATTTAGACTCTGAAAAGAAAACATTGTTAGTTCTTGGAGGAAGCCTTGGTGCGAGAAGACTAAATCAATTAATTGAAAAAGAATTAGAAAATATTCTTTCTCAAAATGTTCAGGTAATTTGGCAATGCGGAAAATTATATTTAGAAGATTATAAAAAATATAACAAAGAAAATGTTCAGGTAGTTGCCTTTATTGAAAGGATGGATTTAGTTTATGCTGCTGCAGATGTTATTATTTCCCGAGCAGGAGCATCATCAGTTTCGGAGTTGTGTATTGTTGGGAAACCAGTAATTTTTATTCCGTCACCTAATGTGGCTGAAGATCATCAAACTAAAAATGCCCAAGCTATTGTAGATAAAAAAGGAGCATTAATGCTGAAAGAATCTGAGCTTGATTCGCAATTTGGTCTTGTTTTTGAAGCCTTGTTGAAAGATCATGGAAAACAAAATCAGTTGAGTGACAATATAAAACAATTGGCTATGCCAGAAGCAACAAAACAAATTGTTGACGAAATAATTAAATTAGTCCAAAGTCAAAAGTCTTAAAGTCAAGCGACTTTATAACTTTAAAACATAGAAAAACATGAATTTAAATCAAATACATAACGTCTATTTTATAGGAATTGGAGGCATCGGGATGAGTAATCTGGCTCGTTATTTCAAGAATTTAGGAAAACAAGTCTCGGGTTACGATAAAACACCTTCTGCTCTTACTAATGAATTAATAGAAAGTGGAATTTCAATTCATTTTGAAGACAGTATCGATTTAATTCCAACAAATTTTTATGTCGAAAATACTTTGGTGATTATTACGCCTGCGGTTCCAAAAGCACATTCAGAGTGGAATTATTTTTTGGAAAGAGATTTTCAAGTCAAAAAAAGAGCTGAAGTTTTAGGGATAATTACAAAAGATACTTTTTGTTTTGCAGTTGCCGGAACACATGGAAAAACGACTACTTCAGGTATTTTAGGACATATTTTATATGAAAGTGGTGCTGATGTTACTGCTTTTATTGGTGGCATTGTAGAAAATTATAATTCGAATTTAATAGGAAGTGGAAAAACAGTTACTGTTGTTGAAGCGGATGAATTTGATCGTTCATTCTTGCATTTGCATCCTAACATTGCATGTATTACATCAATGGATGCAGACCATTTGGATATTTATGGAACCAGTCAAGCGATAGAAGAATCTTTTGTTGAATTTGCTTCTAAAGTAGAAGATAAGAGTAATCTTTTTATAACAAAAGAATTGCCATTAGAAGGCATAACATGTGCAGTAAATGAAGATGCTGTTTTTAAGGCTTTTAATGTTAGAATAGGAAATGGAAGTTATGTTTTTGACGTACAAACGTCTAATGAGATAATTAAAGATTTGCATTTTGGATTACCTGGGAAACACAATTTGATGAATGCATTAATGGCTATTGCAATGGCAAATATATTCGGCACCCCAACCGATGCCATTGCAAAAGCCATCACATCATTTAAAGGAATAAAAAGAAGGTTTTCGTACCAAATTAAAACGGAAAAATTAGTTTATATTGATGATTATGCACATCATCCTACGGAGATAAATGCAGTACATCAGGCGGTTAGAGAATTATATCCAAACCAAAAGGTTTTGGCAATTTTCCAACCACATTTGTTCAGCAGAACGAGAGATTTTGCTGATGATTTTGCCAAAAGTTTATCTGCTTTTGATGATGTTGTTTTGTTAGATATTTATCCGGCACGTGAATTGCCAATGGAAGGCATAAATTCGCAATGGTTGATGGATAAAATGACTAATAATCATAAAAAAATAGTGCCTAAAAGTGATATAATTTCAACAATTTTAGCTAGCGATGCTACCGTTATTGTAACTATTGGAGCGGGAGATATTGGAGAATTAGTGCCATCCATTAAAAAAGCGATAAATGAAACTCTTTAATTGGACAAATATTCGATTAATACTAATGTTTATAATAGTAATTTTTCTTTTTTCGTTTACATCAAATCGAAATGAAAATAGAAAATTGACTAAATCTGTTGTTGTTTTTGTAGGAGATAACGCTCCTTTTGTCAAGCAGGAAACGGTTAATAAATTGTTAATAGAAAATAAAAGAGATGTATCAAGCATTCAAAAAGTTAAATTAGATTTGAATAAACTGGAGAAATCTATAGATACACAAGAAATGATTGAAAAATCAGATGTATTTGTGAGTATTGACGGTGTGTTAAAAGCAGTAGTAAAACAAAAAACTCCTATAGCTAGAGTTTTTGATGAGGGTGGTTCTTTTTATATTGATTACGAAGGGAATAGAATGCCATTGTCAACTAATTTTACAGCGAGAGTTCCACTTGTATCCGGGGGGATTAACAAAAAAAATAACGAAGATTTAGCCAACTTGTTACGCGTAATCTATGACGATGCGTTTTTGAAAAAAAACATCATTGGAATTGAAATTATGCCAAATGGTAGCTTAAAAATGCTCAATAGAAATTTTGATTATCAAATTGATTTTGGTAGAATGATAAATATGGAGCGAAAATTTAAGAATTATAAGGCTTTTTTTCAAAAAGCAGTTTTAGATAGTTCGTTGTATAAATATAAAAAAATTGATCTCCGATTTACGGAACAAGTAGTTTGCACTAAATAATAGATAATGGAAAAAGATAATATTGCAGTAGGTCTAGATATTGGCACAACTAAAATAGTTGCCATGATAGGCAAAAAGAATGAATATGGAAAACTAGAAATTTTAGGTATAGGAAAATCTAAAAGCTTAGGTGTGGCCAGAGGTGTTGTAAATAACATCACTCAAACCATACAGTCTATACAACAAGCAATACAAGAAGCCGAAAATAATTCAGGCTATAAAATAAAAGATGTAGTAGTGGGAATCGCGGGTCAACACATTCGCAGTATTCAGCATACGGATTATATAAGCAGAAACAATCCAGAGGAGGTTATAGATGGAAATGATATTCAACTTCTAATTGACCAGGTAAATAAATT